>DLQV01000246.1 GCA_002474415.1 Lachnospiraceae bacterium UBA7598 | reverse complement strand
CAAAAGGAGAGTTGAGATGAACTTGACAAAAAAACGCTGGGTAACGTTAATTGCCTGCTGTCTCATCAATTTATGCTTAGGATCTATTTATGTATGGAGTGTATTTGCATCTTCCATGGCAGAGTTTTTAAGCGCGCGAAACGGTGTCGTTTTAACCACTGCGGATCTTGCGATTGTTTATACCGTGGCAAATTCCGTCGGACCGATCACCATGATCACGGGTGGCTGGTTCAATGATAAGTTTGGACCGAAGAAAGTCATTCTCATTGGTGGAATCATGGTCGGAATCGGAATGATCGCATCCGGCTTTGCGACAAGTGTGGGAGCACTTGTGGTAACTTACGGTCTGATCTTCGGACTCGGACTTGGTATGACTTACGGAACTGCAGTCAGCAGTTGTATGAAGTTTTTCCCGGACAAGCGTGGACTGATCGGTGGAATCACAACTGCGATCTACGGACTTGGATCGGTGATCCTTCCTCCGGTTGTCACTTTAATCGTGTCAAAGTCCAGCGCGGCAGTTGCATTTAAGGTTGTCGGCGTGGCATTCCTTATCATCATCTGCGGATGTTCCTTCTTAATGGAGCAGTGCCCGGCAGATTTTGTCCCGGACGGATGGACACCTCCGGCAGCAACCGGTTCTTCCGGCGTGGAGAACAAAAACTGGAAAGAAATGTTAAAGACTCCGGTCTTTTATGTCATGCTTCTGTTATTTACCTGTGGTGCGTTCAGCGGAATGATGGTTATTTCACAGGCATCCGCAGTGGCAACCAATATGGTCGGCATGACCGCACTTATGGCAAGTACCGCGGTTTCCATTCTTGCGGTATTTAATGCGGCGGGACGTATCCTTGCCGGATTTTTATCCGACCGGATCGGACGTATCAATACACTGACGATTGCAACCGTGCTCGGCGTGTGCGGACTGCTTCTTTTATACTTTACCGGACAGGGCGGTTATGCTACGTTTTATGTCGGAATCGCATGCATCGGCGTCAGCTTCGGTTCCTTCATGGGCGTGTATCCGGGATTTACCGCGGATCAGTTTGGTGCAAAAAACAACAGTGTCAATTACGGAATCATGTTTATCGGTTTAGCGGCAGCCGGTTATTTCGGTCCATCTGCAATGCGAAACATCTACATGACAGACGGCGCGTATGCCAGAGCGTTTCTGATCGCGGCGGCATGTGGTGCGGCCGGATTTGTACTCACATTTGTATACCGCTTTTTTGCCAAGAAGAAATAAACAAAGTTACAGATAGAAAGAGAGGATTTACACAATGGAAAGAAAGTATCCACATTTATGTCAGCCAATCACACTAGGAAATGTCACTTTCCGTAACCGTATGTTTGCGTCCCCGATCGGCGCGACCGATATCGACAAAGACTGCGTTCCGGGCGAGCGTACCCGTGCATTTTACGAACTGCGTGCCAAGGGCGGCGCGGCAGCCGTGACGATGAGTGAGCTCGTCGTACATCCAGAAACCGATGGTTCCCACATGCTTCATTTGGATCTTGCGACTGTTGGCTCACTTGCAGCATTTACATTTACCGCAGATGCCATCAAACGGCACGGTGCGGTACCGAGTGTGGAATTTTCACATTCCGGACAGTATGCCGGAACTTACATGGCAGACAAGAATAAAAAGCAGGGATTGACACAGTACGGCCCGAGTGACGGCGTGCGCCCGGACGGCATGAAAGTGACCGCACTGACCAAAGAGCAGATCGCAGATATCGTCAAACGTTACGCGGACACGGCGGTTCTTGCAAAGCGTGCGGGATTTGAGATGATCATGATCCATGGCGGACATACCTGGTTATTAAACCAGTTCATTTCCCCGTTCTTTAACCACAGAACCGATGCGTACGGCGGAAGCTTTGAAAACCGTATGCGTTTTACCATCGAGGTACTGCAGGCAGTCCGTGAAGCGGTTGGCCCGATGTTCCCGATCGAGTTCCGTATGAGCGGTTCTGAATTGTTCGATGGAGGATACGATCTGGACGAGGGTGTAAAAATCGCACAGGCAGTAGAGGAATATGTAGATCTGATTCATGTATCCGCAGGGTCTTACCAGTTCGGATTTTTTAAGACTCATCCATCGATGTTCTCCGAGCACGGCATGAACGTCTACCTTGCAGAAGAGATCAAAAAGCATGTGAAAAAGCCGGTTGCCACGATTGGCGGGTTAAATGACCCGGAACAGATGGAGGAGATCATTGCTTCCGGAAAAGCGGATGTGGTTTACATGGGACGTGCATTGCTTGCCGATCCGTATCTGCCGCAGAAGGTCGTTTCCGGCAACGATGACAAGATCGTGAAATGCCTGCGCTGCTTTACCTGTATGGCAGAGCGCCCGACCACACAGACGAGAAGATGTACGGTCAATCCTCTGATTGGAAGAGAGATCGAGGGCACGGATATCGTTCCGGCAGCCGTGAAAAAGAACGTGCTCGTTGTCGGCGGAGGTGTGGCAGGGTTAAAAGCGGCCGTTACGGCAGCACTGCGCGGACACAAAGTTGTGCTCTGTGAAAAGAGTGACAAAGTCGGCGGTATCTTAAAATGTGAGCAGGCGATTGATTTCAAGCAGGAGATGTATCAGCTTGGACTTTCCCTTGAGGCACAGGCGATCGAAGCCGGCGTGGAAATCCGCTGCAATACTGAGGTGACACCGGAATACGCAGAGGCACAGAATGCCGATGTGATGATTCTTGCAGTCGGCTCTAACCCGATTGTTCCGCCACTGAAAGGCATCGATGGAGACAACGTGGTAATCGTCAACAACTACTATCTTGAGAAAGAAAAAGTCGGCGATTCCGTAGTTGTGCTCGGTGGTGGTTTAGCAGGCTGTGAGGCAGCGATCCATCTGGCACAGGAAGGCAAAAAGGTGCATCTTGTCGAGATGCGTCCGGAGCTCGCACCAGATGCAAACATCCGTCACCGCCCGATTCTTATGCAGATGGTGGACAAGTATGTCGAGGCACATACCGGCTATCAGGGAATGGAAGTAACCGCAGACGGCGTGTTGTGCAGGGATGCCGAAGGAAACGAAGTTTTCGTTCCGGGAAAATCCGTGATCTGTGCGGTCGGACAGCGTGCAAACCGCGATGGCGTGAATGCGCTGCGTAACTGTGCTCCGATTGTCCGTGAGATCGGTGACTGTGTGCGCCCGAGCAATATTACAAGCGCGATCTATATGGGATACCATGCAGGATTAGACGCATAAAAGGTTTGATTTTAAGAAGTCATTTTCGTAAAAGAAGGTGGCTTCTTTTTTTGCACAAACAAATAGCAAAATGACGAACCGATAAAGAAAAAACTATAAAAAAATGAACAAATGACGAAAAAATAATAAAATTTTTAATGTGAATCAAAAAATATTCTATAGTTTATGAGATAAAAATCTCGTATACTAGCGTTACCAACAAAACAAGAAGGGGGACATTTTTATGAAGAAGAAAATTGTTGCAATTATGATGATGACAGTATTGGCACTTTCAACTGCGGCATGCGGAGCAAGTGGGGGAAACTCCGGCAATGGTACACAGGCAGGAAATACAGGAGGAGGCACTTCTACCTCAACTGTCGCAAACAAGGATAAACCGTTGGTATGGTTTAACCGTCAGCCGTCAAACAGTTCTACAGGAGAGCTGGATATGACAGCACTCAATTTTAACAAGGATACCTATTATGTAGGTTTTGATGCCAATCAGGGTGCAGAACTTCAGGGTACCATGGTAAAAGACTACATTGAAAAAAATATTGATAAGATTGACCGGAATGGAGATGGCATTATCGGTTATGTGTTAGCAATCGGTGATATCGGCCACAATGATTCCATTGCCCGTACAAGAGGTGTCAGAAAGGCACTTGGAACAGCCGTTGACAAGAATGGTGAGACAGACAGTTCACCGGCAGGAACCAATACAGACGGAAAAGCATCACAGGTTCAGGACGGAAGCATTGAAGTAAACGGTAAAACTTATGTGATCCGTGAGCTTGCTTCCCAGGAAATGAAAAACTCAGCAGGTGCTACATGGGATGCAGCAACAGCAGGTAATGCGATTGGAACATGGTCATCTTCTTTCGGAGATTCCATTGATGTTGTTGTTTCCAATAACGATGGAATGGGAATGTCAATGTTCAATGCATGGTCAAAGGATAACGGTGTACCTACATTTGGTTACGATGCAAACAGTGATGCCGTTGCAGCAATTGCAGAAGGCTATGGCGGAACAATCAGCCAGCATGCAGATGTACAGGCATATCTGACACTTCGTGTTCTCAGAAATGCCCTGGACGGTGTAGACGTTGATACAGGCATTGGAACACCGGATGATGTAGGAAATGTATTAAGTGATGATGTATATGAATATAATGCAGACGAGAGATCCTACTATTCTCTGAATGTAGCGGTAACTGCTGATAATTACAAAGATTTTACAGATTCTACTGTTGTATGGGAACCAGTATCCAAGCAGCTGGATGCATCCGCTCATCCGACAAAGAAGGTATGGCTGAATATTTACAATGCTTCTGATAACTTCTTAAGTTCTACGTATCAGCCACTGTTACAGAAGTATGATGATCTTTTAAATCTGGATGTTGAGTACATTGGCGGTGATGGACAGACAGAGTCAAACATCACAAACCGTCTTGGAAATCCGGGACAGTATGATGCTTTTGCCATCAACATGGTAAAAACAGACAATGCAGCTTCTTACACAGCTCTTTTAAATCAGTAAAAACAACTTAACTTCGGGGAGAGAAACGGTATTCTCTCCCCGAAAACAAAAGGATAGAAAGTATAGGAGCGGATAGTATGGGGGATAAGAGCAAAGATATCATCTTATCGATACGTGGCATGAGTAAATCATTTGGCCGCAACAGAGTACTCGATCACATCAATCTTGATGTGAGAAAAGGAACTGTTATGGGACTTATGGGAGAAAATGGCGCCGGTAAGTCAACAATGATGAAATGTCTTTTTGGAACTTATCAGAAAGACGAAGGAAATATATATCTTGACGGAAAAGAAGTAAATTTTTCCGGACCGAAAGATGCACTGGAAAATGGAATTGCAATGGTGCATCAGGAATTAAACCAGTGTCTGGAGAGAAATGTTGTAGACAATCTCTTTTTGGGCAGATATCCGGTAAATTCCTTTGGAATGATTGATGAGGGAAGAATGAAAAACGAGGCCTCGGAATTGTTCCGGAAACTGGGAATGACGGTCAACCTGGACCAGCCGATGAGAAATATGTCTGTTTCCCAGCGGCAGATGTGCGAAATCGCAAAAGCAATCTCATACAATTCGAAAGTAATTGTATTGGATGAGCCGACATCATCACTTACCGTACAGGAAGTAGATAAACTTTTTGATATGATGCGGATGCTCCGGGATCAGGGGATATCTCTTATTTATATTTCCCATAAAATGGATGAAATATTTGAAATTTGTGATGATATTTCCGTACTCCGGGATGGAAATCTGGTTATGACAAAAAGTGCAAAAGAGACAAATATGAATGAACTGATCACAGCAATGGTAGGCCGTGTGCTGGAAAATCGTTTTCCGCCGGTGGATAATCAGCCAAAAGATGTGATTTTGTCAATCCAGCATTTGTCTACAAAGTATGAGCCATATTTGCAGGACATCACATTTGATGTCCGCGAAGGAGAAATCTTTGGATTGTATGGTCTTGTGGGAGCTGGACGTACGGAACTGCTGGAAACGATCTTCGGTATTCGTACAAGAGCCGCAGGGCGTGTGTATTTAAATCATAAACTTATGAACTTCAGCTGCGCAAAAGAAGCAATGGATTACGGATTTGCATTAATCACAGAGGAACGAAAAGCCAATGGATTATTCCTCAAAGGAAATCTGACATTTAATACTACCATTGCAAATCTGAATGCATATAAAAAAGGTGCGGCACTTTCTGAGCCGAAAATGACAAAGGCTACCGCGAATGAAATTAAAGTCATGCATACCAAATGTCTGGGACCAAACGATATGATCTCAAGTCTTTCCGGAGGAAACCAGCAGAAAGTTATTTTTGGAAAGTGGCTCGAACGCGGACCGAAGGTATTTATGATGGATGAACCGACAAGAGGAATTGACGTTGGTGCAAAATATGAAATTTATGAATTGATCATACAGATGGCAAAACAGGGAAAGACCATTATCGTGGTTTCTTCAGAGATGCCGGAAATCCTTGGTATTACAAACCGGATCGGTGTCATGTCAAACGGACGGCTTGCGGGCATTGTCAATACAAAGGAAACAAATCAGGAAGAATTACTTCGCCTCAGCGCGAAATATTTATAGGCAGGGGGGACAGATATGGCGAATAGCAAGATTCTTACAGCTGAGCAGGAAAAGACACTGCGTCAGCCGATTGATGAATATGTTGGAAAAATACAAAAAGAGATTGATGAGCTCAGAAAAGATGGTACGGCAAAAGTAATCACGTACCAGAGCATGATTGAAAACGTAAAAAGAGATAAAACGCTTTCGAAAGGGGAAAAAGATTCTGAGATTGCGTCCTATCAGAAGGAACTCGAACAGGCAAAAGCAATAGAGGCACAGAACAAAGACCAGATTGCNNATCCGAAATTGCATCTTACCGGAAGGAACTTGAGCAGGCAAAAGCGGTAGAGGCACGGAATAAGGATCAGATTTCAAAACTGATAGCGAAAGCCGAAAATTATCTTAAAAATAATTTTGACCATCTTTACTACGATGCAGTCAAAGCAAGCTGCGAAGCGGAAAAAGTACAGGCGTTGGAAGAACATCAGCAAAGGCTTGCAAATATTGAAAAAGAACATAAAGAGACACTGGCAAAAATATCCGGTTCCGTGGAGATAAAAGAAGAAAATTATGTACATAAAAACCGGATTTCCAATGAGAAAATCGAACTGGAAAAAGAGTACCAGAGAATCAAAGACAGAAAGCATGATGCATATAGTTATAAGTATCATTTAATAGATCTGCTTCGGTTGTCAAAATTCACATTTGCAGAAAACCAGGCACAGAAATGGGAAAATTATAAGTATACATTTAACCGGAGAACATTCCTTTTACAGAATGGACTCTATATCGCAATTATTCTTATTTTTGTTGCATTATGTATCATAACTCCAATAAAAAAAGGAACGCCGCTGCTTACCTATAACAATATATTAAATATTCTTCAGCAGGCATCTCCTCGAATGTTTCTGGCACTTGGAGTTGCAGGCCTCATCCTTCTTACCGGAACCGATCTTTCGGTTGGACGAATGGTTGGTATGGGAATGACGGCAGCAACCATTATCATGCATCAGGGCGTAAATACCGGTGGAGTATTCGGTCATATATTTGATTTTACCAAAATACCGGTAGGTGCAAGAGTGGTTATCGCATTGCTCACATGTATCATATTATGTACATTCTTTACGAGTATAGCTGGATTTTTCACCGCGAAGTTTAAGATGCATCCGTTTATATCGACCATGGCAAACATGCTTGTAATCTTTGGTCTGGTAACCTATGCAACAAAAGGTGTTTCCTTTGGAGCCATTGAGCCGACCATTCCGAATATGGTAATTCCGAAAGTCAATGGATTCCCAACCATTATTCTTTGGGCAGTTGCAGCAATTGTCATTGTATGGTTTATCTGGAATAAAACAACTTTTGGTAAAAATCTTTACGCAGTCGGAGGAAATCCGGAGGCAGCAGCTGTTTCAGGAATTTCTGTTTTTGCAGTAACACTTGGCGCATTTATTATGGCTGGTGTTCTTTACGGATTTGGTTCATGGCTTGAATGTACTCGAATGGTTGGATCCGGTTCTGCTGCTTATGGACAGGGCTGGGATATGGATGCCATTGCAGCCTGCGTTGTCGGTGGTGTATCATTTACCGGTGGTATTGGTAAGATTTCTGGTGTTGTTACCGGTGTATGTATCTTTACAGCATTAACTTACTCCCTCACAATACTGGGTATTGATACAAACCTTCAGTTCGTATTCTCAGGTATCATTATTCTTGTTGCAGTAACCTTAGACTGTCTGAAATACGTACAGAAAAAATAAAACATATACTCTCCTCTACGATAGAAAAGCAGAGATGCCGGTAATGCATGATAAATGCAGAGGCATCTCTGTTTTGACGTGGGAAAGATTTTACTTTGTTTTGATGAATTGGTATAATAAATAAAATAAAGCGGGAGAAGATATTATGTATACGTTATTACTGGTTGATGATGAAGAGGAAGTTATTGAAGTTATAGCAAAAAAGGTAGAGTGGGAAAAGCTTGGATTTCAGGTGATCGGACATGCAAACAATGGATTTAAAGCGATGGACATGCTTGAAGAAATGCAGCCGGATGTTGTTATGACAGATATTAAAATGCCATACATGGACGGATTGGAATTGTGTGCGCATATAAAAGAAAAATATCCGGCAACCAAAGTGTTACTTTTTACCGGATTTGATGATTTTGAATATGCGAAGGAAGCGGTACACCTTGAAATAGAGGAATATATTTTAAAGCCTTTAAATTCGGTTGAAATAACGGAAGTTTTTGAACGATTGAAGAAAAAGCTGGATTATGAAATCAATGAGAAGCGGAATATCGATTTATTAAAAAAATATTATGAAGATTCTCTGCCGATGCTGCAGGCCAATTTTTATACAACGCTTATAGAGGGGCGTATTCCGGAAGAAGAGATGCAGCATTATCTTCAGGATTATCAGATTCATTTTGAAGGCCCGTGGTATTGCTGTCTGGTCATACATACTTCGGCAAGCCAGGTTCCGGAAGGAATGGATATACGGTTGCTTTCGGTATCGGTAGACCGGCAGGCGGGGGATAACCTCGAAAAAAACTGGAACGGGAAAAGATTCCGTTATCTTGGGGATACCGTTATCATCGCGCAGTTAAAAAGTGAAGAAGAAATTTCGGAGCTGACTGATTCCTGTGACCGTTTCTGTAAATATATCAATCATATTATGGGAGCGAAAATAACCATAGGAATCGGACAGACCTGCGATCATATCGCAAAGATTGCAGCTTCCTATCAAAGTGCCAGAGAAGCGGTTTCCTACCGCGTTTTATACGGGAGCAACCAGGCGATAAACTTAAAGGAAATTGTTCCACAGAGAAAAATCCAGCGGGATGCCGGAGAGGGAACCGAACTTTCCAATGTTTTCAAAAAGATCTGTCTTGGAGAAAATGAGGACATTGCAGATGCCGTAGAAGTTTATATGCAGCATAATTTTTTTGATTTAAAATCACTGGAAAAATATCATGTGGCAGTTATGGAACTGATTGGGGAGCTGTATCATTTTATGGCAAACAATGAAATGGATACCACAAAAATACAGGGTGGCATCAGTTCTTTGTACAATGAGTTATGCAATTTGGAGCCGCAGGTTTTGCAGAAATGGCTTTTAAAATTCTGCTACATGCTGCATGATGACATGGCGGATGCCCGGTATCATTCCAAGAAGTCGCTGATTGAGCGGGCAAAGGAATATGTACACGACAATTATCAGCAGGAAGATCTGGGGCTAGATGATATCTGTAAAGAACTGGGCGTGTCAAATTCTTATTTTTCGAGCATGTTCAAAAAAGAAACCGGGAATTCTTTTGTCGGCTATCTGACGGAATACCGTATGGATAAGGCGGCGCGCATGCTTGTGGAGACCGCGGAAAAAAGTTATATGATTGCAAAGAGTGTGGGATATTCCGATCCAAATTACTTCAGTTATGTTTTTAAAAGACAGTATGGAGTATCCCCTTCAAAATACAGGACCGCATATGAAAAAAATGAAATATAAACCGGGAGATATTCAGTCGACCATCATGATCGCATTTTCCGTGATATCAACCTTAATTATGATCTGTATGGGCGTGATGGTGTATTGGAGATTCTCGAATATTACACAACAGAATATTGTGGAAAATAATCAGAAGATTATGGATCAGACCGTGGAAACGATAGAAAATTATCTGGTGAATATGAGACAGGTATCAGATGCTGCATATTATGATGTCATAAAGGAAAATGATATCCAGGCACAGAACGATACCATTCACGCGGGAATGAATCTTTTATACGAAGCAAATAAAGATAATCTCAGGAGCATTGCATTATACAATGAATACGGAAGTCTTATAGCGGCAGAGCCGGTTGTTGCCCAGAAGGAAGAACCGGATGTGACCAGACAGGGATGGTTTATACAGGCAACAAAGCGTATGGAGAATATCCATTTTTCCACGCCTCATGTGCAGAATTTATTTGATGACGGCACCTGTAGGTATTACTGGGTGATCTCTTCCAGCCGTGTGGTGGAGCTTACCGATGGGACGGATACACAATTGGGAGTACTGCTTGTCGATATGGATTATTCGGGAATTTCACGCATGATGGAACAGATCAATACGTCAGGAAAAGGACAGTATTTTTATCTGTGCGATGCGGAGGGGAATATTATTTATCATCCGCATCAGGCAAGAATTGACAATGGCATGGAGACGGAGAGCAGCGTAAAGGCTGCATCGTCAAAAGAAAAAATTTATGATGAGTTTGCAGGTAAAAATCACAGAAAAGTTATGGTAAGTCCAATCAGTTATACAGGATGGCGCCTGGTCTGTGTCATGCCATATAAAATATTTATGAATGAAATGGCGGATATAAAGCAGTTTGTCCTGCTCATTGTCCTGCTTATGGCAATGATGCTTGTATTTGTCAACCGCATCATTTCTGTGCGGATATCGCGCCCGATTATGAAACTGGATCATTCGGTGCGGGAATACCAAAAGGGAAAAGGGGCAAAGATCGTAATCGGAGGATCGACAGAAATACGGCATCTGGGAGAATCCATTCAGGAATCCTACCGGCAGAATTCAGAACTGATGAAAAAAGTTATATGGGAACAGAATGAAAGAAGAAAAAGTGAACTTGATGTGCTGCAGAGCCAGATCAATCCGCATTTTTTGTACAATACATTAGATTCGATTACATGGATGATAGAGGGCGGAAAAAATGATGAAGCTGCATTTATGATCACGCAGCTGGCAAAGCTTTTCCGGATCAGTCTTTCGAAGGGGCACACGGTTATCAGTATAAAAGATGAACTGCAGCATGCACAAAGCTACATGAATATACAGAAAGTGCGGTACAAAAACAAATTTGATGTTATATTTGATATCAGTCCGGACATTCTTGATGATTGTATCGTGAAACTTGTCCTTCAGCCGATACTTGAAAATGCAATCAATTATGGCGTAAGGGAGATGGATGACTGCGGGAAAATTCTTATCCGGGGCTGGAAAGAGAAAGATGAAATTTATATGCAGGTAGTGGATAATGGAATGGGGATTCCGGAAGATGAGATCGATCTGTTACTGACGGATACAAACCGCGTACATAAAAAGGGTTCTGGAGTCGGACTTGTAAATGTAAACAACCGGATACGGTTATTGTTTGGAGAAAAATACGGGCTTCAGATAGAAAGCGAACCGGATGAGGGAACGACGGTGACAATTGTCATTCCTGCGATCATTTACAGTGAGGAAAATCGTAAGAAATTTGAGGAACGACATGTGCCGGAGGAGTCTTGAAATGAAAAATGGGAAAAGATCATTTATGATCACAGAGGCAATACTGGGAATCCTCGTGCTCCTGGTTCTTGGATGTATCCTCTATAACAAAAACGGCCATGATCCGGAAAGGATTGCGGTGATTATACCGGATGTGGATGAGAGCCAGTGGTCAGCGTTTAAATATGGACTGAAAATGGCGGCACGGGAATACGATGCGGATATTGTGATCATCAGTAAGGACAATATGGAGACCGCCAATGATGAGATCGAAATTATTAATCAGGAAATTGTAAAAGGAGCAGACGCTGTGATTGTAAAGCCGATTGCAAACCGGGAGGAGCAGCAAAAGCTGAAACAGCTGAAAAAAAGTGTTCCCATCATAATTGTTGGGAATACGCTTACGGAAGAACCGTCCGGATTGCAGACGATAGAACCGGATCACTACAATATGGGGGTAGATCTTGCAAAAAAACTTCTGGAAAATTACAGTGGAAACCTGAAAGGGAAAAAAATAGGAATCTATTCGCAATATGCCACTTCGGAGGCAATGATAAAAAGAAAAATGGGAATCTGTGATACATTAAAAGGGAGTGGAGCGGAAATTTTATGGTCTGTATCAAAAGATAATAATTCAGGAGAAAAAATTGATTTGCAGACACAGAGAAAAGTTGACATCGTAATGGCTTTGGATAATGCGAGTTTTGTAGAAGCAGGGGAGGCCGCAAAGGATAATGACCTGTACGGAGCTGTGCTTTATGGAATTGGAAATTCGACAGAAGCAATTTATTATCTGGATGCAGGATGGGCACAATGTCTGGTTGTGCCGGATGAGTTCGATGCAGGTTATGAAAGTGTTGCAGAACTTACCCAAAAACTGCACAGTTATTTTTATAAAATGAAAGACCGGCAGATTGCATATACGGTTCTTACACGGGAGAATCTTTTTCTGGAGGAGAATCGGAACTTACTGTTTACAATCAGTCAGTAAAATCAGGGGTTATCATGGAGAAAAGAAAAATAAAAAACATCATAGTATTAATATGTTTTATGGGAATTCTTTTGTATGGCGCATATGGAAACGAAAAAAAGGAAATATCGAAACAGATTTATATTGGTGTCGCATGTTATGATCAGAGAGACACTTTTCTGGGGGAACTTCTAGAAGTTTTTAAAAGTGAATGCCGGACACTGGAAAAAAAGGGATATGATATCAGCCTGACCATTATGGATGCTGCAAATTCGCAGAGAACGCAGGACGATCAGGTGCAGGAAATGATCGACAATGGCTGTGATATTTTGTGCGTCAATCTGGCAGACCGGACGGACCCGTCGCAGATTATTACAGCTGCACAGGAGCACGATATCCCCATTATATTTTTTAACAGGGAGCCTGTGGAAGAAGACCTGATGCAGTGGGATCAGTTATATTATGTCGGTGCAAAAGCAAAACAGTCCGGGCAGATGCAGGGACAGCTTGCGGCTGATTATATCAAAGAAAATCCGGATGTGGACCGCAATCATGATGGGAAGATCCAATATGTGATCCTTGAGGGGGAAATGGGGCATCAGGATGCCATTATAAGAACCGAAAGTGTCGTGGAGAGCTTGAAAAAACAGGGAATTGAACTGGAAAAACTGAGTTATCAGATTGCAAACTGGAACCGTGCGCAGGCACAGAATCGTATGATACAGCTGATCGGACAATATAAAAATCAGATCGAGGTAGTAATTGCAAACAATGATGCGATGGCGCTTGGAGCAATGGATGCTTATGAAAAGCTTGGGTATACGGAAGCAAACCGGCCGGTATTTTTCGGAATAGATGGAACAAAAGAAGGGCTTGAAGCGGTAGAAGACGGAACACTTGCGGCAACCGTATATAATGACAAAGAAGGGCAGGCAGCAACAATGGCAAATCTTGCATTTTCGATCGCAACAGAGGATGAAAATAACCCAAATCCGTTCAAAAATTATAAATATATTTATCGTGCATATCAGAAGGTCACAAAAGAAAATGTGCAGACGTTTATAGAAAAAGAAGGAGAATGAATATGAATAACTGGGAGAGAATGAAAGCCGGCAGACTCTACAATGCCGACAGCAAAGATCTGGAAAAATACCATGCTTTCGGAATGGAAACCTGTGATAAATTCAACCGCACACCGCTGTGGATGCACAAAAGAAAGCAGCGTCTGCTGGAAAAACTGATTCCGTCCGCAAAGGATGGCGGGGCAGCGATTTTTGCACCGTTTTACTGTGAATATGGTGTAAACATCCATTTTGGAAAAGGTTGTTTTGTCAATTATAACTGTACATTTTTGGACT
>DLQV01000019.1:17489-22579 GCA_002474415.1 Lachnospiraceae bacterium UBA7598 | reverse complement strand
CGCCATATAATGGTCAAAAAGAATCTCTCCTTCCGTCACCTGTACGCCCTTAATCTTAATAATGTATTGATTTGGATTCAACTGGATATTGTCCCTCAGACGAATGATTGGAACAACCGTACCAAGTTCAAGTGCAATCTGCCGCCGGATCATTACCACACGGTCAAGAAGATCTCCACCCTGATTGACATCCGCCAGTGGAATAATTCCATATCCAAATTCCAGTTCGATCGGATCTACCTGAAGCAGGGAAACCACATTCTCCGGTTTTCGGATTTCTTCTGCTTCCGTTTCTGCCTGCTGTACTTCCTCCTCGATATTTTCCTCGCCGATATTTTTACTGATATTTTTACCGGCAATGATAAATACCAGGCCAAGCGCAATAAACAGAATTGGGTTTAATGGTGTAAAAATTCCAAGGAATATCAGCACAGAACCGACAATATAAAGTACCCGTGGAATTCCAAAAAGCTGTTTGACCAGGACTCCGGAAAAGTCTGCCTCGTTTGATCCCTTGGTAACAAGAATACCAGTTGCAAGAGAAATCAAAAGTGACGGAATCTGTGATACCAGACCATCACCGATGGTCAGCAGTCCATATTGCTGGATAGCATCTGCAAATCCAAGTCCCTGATTCATGACACCCATAATGGTTCCGCCGATCAGGTTGATAAACGTAATGATTAAGCCTGCCGTGGCATCTCCCTTTACGTACTTCGTGGCACCATCCATCGCGCCGAAGAAACTGGATTCCTTCTGAATCTTTTCCCGTCGTTCCTTTGCCTCTGCATCTGTAATCGCACCGGTATTTAAGTCTGCATCTATCGCCATCTGTTTACCAGGCATAGCGTCCAGTGTAAATCTGGCAGTTACCTCAGATACTCGTTCCGAACCTTTATTGATGACAATAAACTGGATCAATACGAGGACAATAAATACAATAGAACCGACGACCATATTTCCGCCGCCAACGAAAGAACCAAATGTCTTGACAACATTACCCGGATCTCCTGTCAGCAGAATCAGACGGGTCGACGAAACGTTCAGGGAAATTCTAAAAATCGTTGTAAACAAAAGTAAAGTCGGGAAGAAAGACATATCAAGGACTTCCCGGACAAACAATACATTAAATACAATAATTAAAGCTATAGAGATGTTAAATGCGAGCATCACATCCAATAATACAGATGGAATTGGGACTATGAAGAAAACTACTGCCGCCAAAAGATATAAACCTACACCAATATCTGCTCTCTTCAGCATCCTGCACAACCTCCTTTCACACCTCTATGTTTTATTTTATCATGTGCTACTGTGTATTTTTAGCCTTATATACGGCAGCCAGTACTTCTGCCACAGCCTGATAAAGCTCCGGCGGAATCTCAGCTCCCACATCAACATTGTGATAAAGCATACGGGCCAGAGGCTTATTTTCAACAATTTCAATTTTATTTTCCCTTGCCACTTCCTTAATTTTCTGTGCAAGGAAATCTTCTCCTTTTGCAAGGACAATCGGAGCAGAACTGACTTCTGCCTCATATTTTAAGGCAACAGCAAAATGTGTCGGGTTTGTGATGTGAACATCCGCTTTTGGCACGTCCTGCATCATACGTTTCTGGGATACTTCCTGCATTTTCCGACGCTGTCGTCCCTTAATCTGTGGATCTCCCTCAGTATTTTTAAATTCATCCTTTACTTCCTGCTTGGTCATCTTCATATCTTCATTAAACTTATGTTTCTGATAAATAAAATCAGCCAGACCAATTACAAGATAGACAACGCTGATCCTGATTCCCGTGTTGATAATCAAAGTTCCAACCAGGGCAATTGCCTGATTTAGTCCAAGATCATACAACACAAAGAGATCATTTGCGTTACTCTTTATGGAAGTATACGCGATATATATAATGATCGCAACCTTTAAAATGGATTTCACCAGTTCAAAAAGCGAATCTTTCGAAAAAATACGTTTAAACCCACTTAACGGATTCAATTTGGATAGTTCCGGTTTCATGGGTTTGGTGGAAACTTTCCACCCCACCTGCACAATGCTGACCAAAAGCGTAACAATAAAGCCAAATGCCATAAAAGGAAGCATAATGATCAGACTTTTCAATACAACGGAAGTAATCAGACTTCCTGCTGCCTGTGGAGAAAGACCACCTTCATTTATTTTAACAAAATCTGCCATGTTTTCATAGATATAAGAAAAAATATCTATGAATTTCTGTCCCACAAAGGAAACAAAAATCTTCAGACAGAGAAACAATACGATCAGATCAAATGCAGAATTCAGTTCCCGGCTCTTTGCAACCTTACCTTCATTTCTGGCATCCTTTAATTTTTTAGCGGTTGCAGGCTCTGTCTTTTCGCCGCCTTCTCCATCTTTTGCAAACCATTGCAGATTATAACGCAATATTCGATTCTGATTTACTTCATCAATACAAACCTTCTGCAACAAGCTTCACCATCGTCTTTATCTCATCAAAAATATAATTTGCCACATCTGGCAACAGGAACACAATCAGATACAAAACAACAAACCCAACCAGGATTTTCAGCTGCATACCGATTGAAAACATGTTCATCTGCGGTGCCACACGTGCCATAATTCCAAGTACACAGTTTAAAATCATAATACAGGCAAAAAACGGAAGAAAAATCCGAAAGCCTATAATGAATGAGTCTCCCATATAACGCGTGATTGCAGATAACAAATGATCCCATGCAAATTTCTGGTGGGCAATCGGAATTACAGAAAAAGAATCTGTAACTGCACGTACCAGATAGGTATATAAATTTGACGTGATCAAGAGAAGTAAAACCAGATAATAGTACAGGTTTCCTGTCAGTGTTGATTCCGTTCCCATATCCTGATTAAACTCGGTAGCCATCGACAGACCAATGTCCATATCTATGATATTACCTGCAAACAAAACAATGGAATTACAGATACTTGCCGCATACCCAATCAGCAGTCCCGTAATTCCCTCCTTGATCACAACCACCGCATAACCGACAACACTTGCGTATGTCAGCTCCGGCCGATCCACTACGTTATACAAAAGCAATGAAACAAAAAATGAAAATCCGATTTTTATCTGATTGGGAATTCCCTGTTGACCTAATAACGGGGCCACATATACAAAACAGGTAACTCTCACCAAAATCAGCAGAAAATATTCAAAATTTTCAAGTGTAAATGCATAATTAACCATATCTTATCTACTTTTACATGCTCAGATAGGTACTAAAATTTGACCACAAACGCTGTACAAGTTCGGTCATATTATTTAACATCCATGACCCGCAAAGAATCATTGCCGCAAACACTGCAATAATTTTTGGAACAAAAGTAAGTGTCTGCTCCTGAATGGAAGTAACGGTCTGAAAAATACTGATAATCAGACCTACCACCAGCGAAACTAAAAGCAATGGCGCTGACGTAATCAGAATTGTATAAATTGCATCCCTTGCAATATCAAGAACTGCACCCTGTGATATCATACGGTTTCCTCCTAATAAAACGTCTGGACAAGTGATCCTATCACAAGATTCCATCCATCCGCTAAAATAAACAACAAGATCTTAAACGGCAACGAAATGGTTGTCGGAGGAAGCATCATCATACCCATAGACATAAGCACGGATGATACTACCATATCAATGACAATAAATGGAATATAAATCAGAAATCCCATAATAAACGCTTTCCGCAATTCACTTAATATAAATGCAGGAACAAGCGTTGTAAACGGAACATCGGAAAGTTCCTTTGTATCTTTATATTTTTCTCCTGAAATCTCTGCAAAAAGATTCACATCCCTTATCTGGATCTTTGCATCTTTGATCATAAATTCCCGGATTGGTTCTTCTGCCTTTTTAAAGAACTCCGATTGTGTGATCTCGCCTTTGTCCAATGGCTGAATGGCAACTTTGTTAATCTGTTGAAATGTCGGCCACATGATAAAGAATGTCAGAAACAGCGCCAGCCCGATCAGAATCTGGTTCGGTGGAGCTGTCTGCGTTCCAATTGCAGTTCTTAAAAAATGAAGCACAATGATGATTCTTGTAAATGATGTCATCATAATCAGAATCGATGGTGCAAGTGACAAAATCGTCAATATCAAAAGCATCTTGATCGGTGTGGAAACGGATCCGGAATCATTATTGTAAGTAATCGATAATCCGTTTGCCTTATCCGTATTATGATTTGCTCCCTGCGTGTCTTTCTGCGTGATCTTTGTGATACTGTCCGGATCCATGGAGCTTGCATAAACCCGCCCCGGATGTATCATGCATAATGTAATTGTAAGTATTAAAACTGCACATGCAAACACAAAGCTTGTAATGCAGTATATTTTCTTCCCTTTGCTCATCTTTATCCTTGCTTCTTTGGTAACTTGTCTTTTAATTTATTAAGAACTTCTGCAAATGAATCCTGCGTTTTACCGTTTATCTCCTGCTCAAAAGAAAAATCTTTTAATTGTTCTCTCGTAAGCTGAGCCAGAAGATGAACCTCCTCTTTACCAATAGAAACGACCAGATAAACCTTACCTGCTTCTACAATACTGATCATCTTGTTATTGCCAACACTAATCGATTCTATAATATGCAGATTCTTATTGTTCTGGCGCCCACGCTGCACTCCACCCATCCATCGGGTAGTGAGATATGCCGCAGCCAGAACAATTGCGAAAATAAACAGTGCACCCAAAAGCTGTATAAAACTTTCCAGAGAACCTGTCAGTAAAATACTCACCATGTCTGTTTCTACTTTCCACCAGTTTTTGAAGCATTCACAATTTCCGTAATACGAACACCGAAATTCTCTTCAATAACGACAACTTCACCTTTTGCGACAAATTTTCCATTGACAAGTACATCAACCGGTTCACCGGCCAGCTTATTCAATTCAATAATTCTTCCTGGTCCCAGANNATAATTTTTCCCGGTCCCAGATCCAGAATATCTGAAATGGATTTTGTTGTCCTTCCAAGCTCAACTGTCACCTGAAGCGGAACATCCATAATCAGATCAATATTTTCCGGCTGGTAATTTCCAAGGTTTCCTCCTGCAAATGCGCTAAA
>DLQV01000019.1:14474-17452 GCA_002474415.1 Lachnospiraceae bacterium UBA7598 | reverse complement strand
AAATGCGCTAAATTGTGCCGGCTGAACATTGACCGGCTGTCCCATGTTCTGATTCATCATAGTATTTCCCATCGTCGTCTGTCCCATTGGCTGCCCCATTGGCTGCCCCATTTGTGCTATATTTTGCGAATTCATTTGTTGTGATTGTTGTGCTGCATTGGCTGTTGCTGCTGATTGTGTCCCCATATTCTGACCCGAATCCGCCTGAGAAGAATCTGCGGTTACACTTTCGCTGTCCATTTCCATTGTTTTTGCCACACCTTTACACATATCCTGTGCAAACGAAATCGGATACAGCTGCATAATTGTACTGTCTACCAGATCTCCAATTTCCATTCGAAAAGAAATCTTTACAAATTTTTCACTGAGAAAAGAATCAATTTCTGATTCATCAATATCTTCCTGCAGATTAATTACTGTCGCATTTGGCGGACTGATATCTATTTTCCGGTTCAGCATAGAAGAAAGAGACGTTGCCGCAGAACCCATCATCTGATTCATTGCTTCGCTGATTGCAGACAAATGCAATTCTCCGAGTTCTCCGTCTGTATTTGTTCCGTCTCCACCCATCATCAGGTCTGTAATAACTTTTACATCATGTTCTTTTAAAACAAGAATGTTGCTTCCGTCCAGTCCAACGGTATATGCGATGCGGATAAACACGCATGGTTTTTCATATTCCTGTACAATATCATCCCATGTTCCATAGGAGACAACCGGAGTAGAGATCTCCACTTTATGATTTACCAGCGAAAACAATGTTGTCGCTGCAGTACCCATACTTATATTCGCAATTTCGCCAATCGCATCTTTTTCCGCCTCAGACAGTTCATTATTTCCCGCAGAACCGTTTGCTTCTGCTCCTGGATCATTCAGCAGTGCATTTATTTCATCCTGCGATAATACTCCATCCATAATTTATTGCTCCTCTCTGATCACCGAAGTGACCCTGACTGCATACTTATCTCCGGAAGATCCGGGAAGTGCAGTAAATTTACGAATATTTCCAACGTAAATATCCAATTCATCGTCTACCTTGCGATCCAGCCGGATAATATCCCCTGGCTGAATCGTTGCAAAATCATTGACCAATATTCTGCTGGTTCCAAGCACCGCCCTGATTGGAATCGGTGCATGCCGGATCAGAGATTCAATAGATTCTGTATAATCCGTATTATCCTGATTCTGCAAATTGGAATACCAATATTTTGTATTCAGTTTGTCAATCACATCCTCAAGTGTCATATATGGAAGACAGACATTCATCATGCCTTCCACCTCTCCAATTTTAAGGTTGATTGTCACAATCGCAATCATTTCACTCGGAGAAATAATCTGTGCATACTGGGAATTTGTCTCAATCCGTTCCAGACGCGGATGGATATCAGCCACATTTTCCCACGGCTCCCGCAAAAGGTTGACACAGACAATCATAATTCGTTCGATAATCAGAAGTTCTATTTCCGAAAACTCACGAACTTTATCCATAGGGTCTCCCCTGCCGCCAAGCATACGGTCAACAATCGTATATCCAAGATTCGATGCCATTTCCAATATGATATTTCCTTTGAGAGGTGCAAAGTTTACAATCCCCAAAAGAACCGGATTTGACAGTGCATTGGAGAATTCAGAATAAGTAATAGCCTCGGAATTCACCACCTCAACCTGGACATTTTTCCGCAAATATACAGGTAGGTTTGTAGACAATAGTCTGCCATAATGTTCAAATATCATCTCCATGGTACGCAGATGTTCCTTGGAAAATTTGGAAGGACGGGCAAAATCGTACTCTTTTACCTTTTTTTCATTATTATCTTTTATTTCATCCACATCCAGCTCACCATTGTTCAGTGCAGCCAGTAAGTTGTCTATCTCATTTTGGGATAATACGTCACCCATCAGTCTTTCACCACCTGTAAAAATCCTATTGTGCTGTCAGTTTGGAGAAGTTTACTCCAATTACATAATCTTTGCCGAATAAATTCTGCATATCCTCAAGAATGGTTTCCTTGATCTGATCCGAATTCTGATTAAACTGTTCGAATGTATATCCGCTAACCACTTTGATGATATCATTTTTGATCGTATCATCCTGATTTGTCAGGAAGTCCTGTGTATACTTTTTATAATTATCGCTCTTCTTATTTAAGACAAGTGATACATTCAATACTGCGTAGTGGGTCTTTCCATCTTTTCCTTCCGCAAGGTTTGTAGTCAGATCTTCCCCTGTACTTACTTTATAAATTTCCTGATCGTCAATAGAAACATTGCTGGTTCCGGTTGCTGCTCCGCTATTTAAGTCTAAATCAATTGCGGAACATACTTTTTCGATCAGTGTATTTGCCTTTTTGGTCTCCGGTAATACGGAAAACATCAAAAGCGCTGTCAAAACAAAATTTGCAAACACAAGTGCCAGAATTACAACTGAAATTAAATTCTTCTTCATTGGTTACTCCTCTTAGTTATTTTCTTTTACGTCTGAATTGTATGAATTATAAATTTTGATCTCAACGCGTCGGTTTTGTGCGCGCCCTTCTGCCGTACTGTTATCGGCGATTGGAATATAATCTCCACGTCCAGCAAACTTAATATACTTTGGATTCAGATTTTTGTTTTTTCTGAGCCGGTCCGTAACAGCAAGTGCACGATATACCGAAAGGACTTCATTGTTCTCGTACTTCGCCGAATGAAGAATCGGTACATTATCGGTGTGGCCCTCTACTTCAATCACATTCTTGTTATATTTTTCAAGAATGGTTCCAAGTTTATCTACAATCGGTATCGCCTGTTTCACAAGATCCGCCTTGCCAGATGCGAATAAGATAGATCCATTGAGATTCAACTTTACATATTCTGCATTAAAATCTACGTCTACCTTTCCGGACAACTGCGAATTATCAATTTCCTGCTGGATTTCATCTGCCATTTTTTCCGATTCCGCAAGTTCCTGCTGTTCATACTGTTCCTGCGCAGACTGC
>DLQV01000019.1:11158-14446 GCA_002474415.1 Lachnospiraceae bacterium UBA7598 | reverse complement strand
ACTGCCTGCCATCGGTCTGGTCATCCGTATCCTCTGCTTTGGAATTTGCCATTTCATTATAGTAAGAATCCAGAAATTCCAGCTGGCGGACACCGGCAGAGATCATCTCTCCATCTCCAATGCTCGTACCTCCGGTTGGAAGAATACTGATAGTGCTCTGCAATGATGCCACAACTGCCTGTAACTTATCAGTATCTACCGTTGACATGGAAAACAAAAGCACGAAGAAGCAGAGCAAAAGATTCATCAGATCCGAGAAGGTACTCATCCATGCCGGTGATCCTTTTGGCGGATCTTCCTGTCTCTTCTTTGCCACTACTCTTCACCTCCTCCGCCGTTTTCAAGAACGCCTTCTCTTACAGCCGGTGAAAGGAATGACTTTAATTTTTCCTCAATAACACGTGGGTTTTCTCCCGCCTGAATAGATAACAAACCTTCAATCGTAATCTGACGGTTTACCACTTCCAGGTCATTGTTTACGGAAAGTTTTCCGGCGATCGGAGAACATAACCAGTTTGCAATCAGGGAACCATACAATGTGGTAACCAGCGCTACAGACATCTGCGGTCCGATCGCAGACGGATCGGAAAGTTTATTTAACATGGCGATCAGTCCGAGCAGAGTACCAATCATACCCCAGGCAGGCCCCATCTCGCCCCATTTTTCCCAAAACTTGATCACATCCTTATGACGGGTTTCCAGACACATCATATCCGTTTCCAGAATACCACGGACCAGCTCTGGATCGGTACCATCTACTACAAGCATGATTCCTTTTTTCAGAAATTCGTCTTCAATTCCGTTTGCAGCTTCTTCCAGTGCAAGCAGACCTTCTTTTCTTCCGACATTTGACATGTCAATAATCGTCCGGATGGTCTGTGACGGGTCATATGTTTTATCCTTGAAGGGGAGTGAAATTGACTTGAATCCGTTGATTCCATCTGCAAGCTTGAAACATCCAAGCGTACTACAGATTGATCCACCAAACGTGATAACGATTGATGCCGGATCGATGTACATCTGCATCGCAGTGATGTCAAAACTGTTACTACTGAGGACGCCAAAGATAACCATGGCAATTCCACCGATAATTGAAAGCAGTGATGCTATATCCATGAACTACACCTTCCATTTTCTAAAATTAGGAATTCCGATGGATCTTTCGACAGAATCCAACAAAATACCCTTTTATATGATTTTACTAAACTTTCTCGCTCTTGTCTACTTCCTTTTTGTTAAAAAGGGTGTAAAATTACAAAAAAATGTTGGGAAACAGTCAAAAACCCATTTCCCAACTATTTTTTAAACTATCTCTTTAAATTAATCAATTCTTCCAGTAAGGTATCGGAAACTGTGATAACACGTGAGTTTGCCTGGAATCCACGCTGTGTGATGATCATATCCGTAAACTGTCCGGAAAGGTCAACGTTTGACATTTCCAGCTGTCCGGAATTGATCTTGCTTCCATCTGCATCCACAGCTACACCCACACCGTCAAACTCACCTGAGTTTAAGGTTGTCTGGTAACAGTTATCTCCCACCTTCTCCAGTCCGGAAGCATTGGCAAACTGTGCCACTGCAATCTGTCCGAGGAGTTCCGTATTACCATTGTCGTAACTTGCATAAATCTTACCACTCTGATCTACAGAAAGTCCGGTCATCGCACCGTTTTTCTTACCGGTATCTTTTCCGACCGAGGTTCCCTTTTCTACTTTCAGCGTTGACTTTCCGCCGTTACTTACATTGGTGGACGTGGAAAAATCAACATTGATATCCTTGAAATTGGATGCCTGTGTCGTTCCGTCTGCATTGTTTGTTGTGTACTGTGTTCCCAGGGCAGAAAGTTTTAAGGACTGTGCTGTCACAGGCGTTGTACCGGTTCCCGGTTTTGTTCCATCTTTGCTGATATTCACAAATGTACCCTTATTGGCATCATATTTCATATAATAGCCCTTTGGTGCATTTGTTGTAGTATTGTCATCCTTGTTTCCGTCATCACCCCAGATTTTATCAAGCATCGCACGCTTAGTAGCTTCGTCAGTTATTGCCGTTCCATTTTCGTCTTTCGTAACAATAGAATTTCCATCGGAATCAACAATATCCGTCAGGCTGATAAAATAATTATTACCACTCTTATTTGCATCGGTTGTTAAATCTGTCTTCGGTGTCGATACCGCAAACTTTGCTGTATAAGAATATCCCAGATCATCATAAAATCCAAGGGTCATTACATAACCATCTTTTCCGGTGACATCGGTGTCTTCCTTATCCAGAATACCATGCACATATGCCTCTGTGGTTGCCTCCGGAGCAGATGTCGTGTTGGACGGTGACATAACCTGCAGTGGAGAAACCGTATCTTTATGGATCTCTCCGGTAGTCTTGTCTACCTGCCAGCCCTGTACGGTATATCCGGTAGAACTCATACACAGATATCCGTTTCCATCTACATAGAACGAACCTGCACGGGTAAACATGGTGTTGGTTCCATCGCTGACAATAAAGAAATTTGTTGTCTGGCTGTCGCTAAGTTTCAAGTCAAATGGGTTTCCGGTTGTCTCGGAAGAACCAGCTCCGGTAATATTGATCATGGTAGATGCGGTACTTACACCAAGACCAATCTGCTTGGCATTGACACCACCTGTACCGGTTGACGCGTCTCCACCGGATGCGGTTGAAAGATTCTGGTACATCAACTCACTGAATCTTACGCTGGAAGCTTTGAACGCTTCGGTATTTACATTGGCAATATTGTTACCAATTACATCCATTCTCGTCTGATGTGTCTTAAGTCCTGACACAGCAGAGAACAATGATCTCATCATAGTACATTGACCTCCTTAGATGGCAATATGGTTGAAATCCTTCTGTCAGTCGGGATTTCCGTAACCTCCATAAGGTCCGGTTACATAATAACTGCGCCATCTATATTTGTAAAAATATTTGATTGTGTTTCCGTCTGATCCATTGCAGTAACAACGGTTTTGCTTGGCACATTAACAATAAAAGCAAGTGAATCCACCAAAACCAGAGAGTCCTTGATTCCCTTGGCATGTGCCTGCTCCACTCCGTTTTCAAGTCTTGCATTCTGTTCCTCAGACAAACTGATATTTCTGCTCTCCAGCCGCTGTGAGGCATGCTTTGAAAACTTTAACTGTTGCTGTTGCCGTAAGACATCCTCGAAAGAGACATCCGATGTCTTGGACGGACTGGTTACATTTTTTTGTTTTAAATACTGGCCGGTTACCTGTTCAATCGACGAAAACTGTTTGCTGATCGGGTTCATCT
>DLQV01000019.1:10801-11125 GCA_002474415.1 Lachnospiraceae bacterium UBA7598 | reverse complement strand
CTGTCATCCTCCCCTTCTCTATGCGCCTGTTGTCTCGTCACTCTTCTGATCGGAACCACTTTCTGACTTTGTATCATCCGTTTTGGTATCGTCGGTCTTGGTATCCGTATCTGTCTTCGTATCATCCGTCTTCGTATTATCTGTCTTTGTATCATCGGTCTTGGTGTCGCCTGTGGAATCTCCACCCAGATCTTTGATCTTCTGCTCATACTTCTTCAGTTTTGCAAGATCGTCCTCACTCACAAAACTCTTCTGATAATCCGACATACCATCGTATACCTTACGGATCTGTTCTATTGCTCCAGAATACTTGGTCGTAATATT
>DLQV01000019.1:0-10707 GCA_002474415.1 Lachnospiraceae bacterium UBA7598 | reverse complement strand
GCCACCGTATCGAGTGTATCGATAGAATACAGCTTATTATTGACACTAAGCATCTGTGATCCGTCTTCCTGATACATGACATAATCTACTTTACCATCAACATAAGAAGTGTTTCCAGTTGTTTCATCTGAAACCTTTAAGATTACATACTTTCCAACCAGTCCATTTGCCATCTCATTCTTTTGTGTACTCTGCATACTAAGCGTTGCTTCCAATTGTGAGAATGTTGCAAGCTGTGCCACATATTCGGTATTGCTGGTAGGTTCGAGTGGATCCTGATACTGCATTTCTGCGCAGAGTAATGTGAGGAACTGGTCATATCCCATAGTTCCGTTGTTGGACTCATCGCTCTTTTTTGATGTTGTCGTTTTTACTTTTCCATTTTCCACACTCGCCCAATTCAGTGCGGAAGTTGTTGTATCTGCCATTTTTTCTCCTTTCTATGCGGTCACATCCATGGAATTTCCATTGTCCCGCATGATTTGTGCTGCAAGAGTTTCTTCTTCTGTCATGAGTCCAGATAAATCATCCAGTGAGGAAAGATTTAAGTTTCTTCTTCTGGCCCCTGCCTGCTCCTGCTGCCTTTCTCCCTGCTGCTTTTCACTCTCCTGATTCTGTTCTAAGTTTTTTTCAAATTCGTGAGAAGCAACGGTTACTTCTACAGCGTCAACTTTAACGCCTGCCTGATTTAAATTCTGTCGCAGATCTGCCACCTGTGTTTCTAATGCTGCACGTACTGCTTCATTAGAAGCTGCAAGCTGTGCATGAATAATTCCCTCTTTGGAAGAAATATTCACATACACTTTTCCAAGATTCTCCGGATTTAACTGCATCTCCATGGATGATGTTCCTTCCGAAACATTTACACGGATCTGTTCTGCTACCTGCTCTAACAAATCCATTGTATCTAAGGAAATATACGATGTCTCCGGTAAACTGTCTGCTGTCGTTTCCACAACCGATGTGCCTGTTATATTCTGTGTCTGCACTGTAGTCTGAACCTTTGCATCATCCGAAGCACTGCGTCCTGTTGCTTTTTCCTGCTGCAATGTTTTTCCATCCGCCTGCGTATCAGCATCCGCATTTGTATCTCCGGTGTTTGTCTGCTCTTTTGCATCCTGGTTCTGTGGCTGCTGTGTGCGTACTTCATCCGCTTTTGGTTCTTCCTTTAACACATCTGCCTGCCGGTCCATTGGCTGTGTATCTTCTGTCTGTGTAGCTTCCGGCATTGTGTCAGCTGAAGCCGCATCTGCTGTCTGCTGTCCTGCTGCATCCGTCAGAATCTGCATGTCTTCATCGGATAAAGTTTCCGGTGTCTGCAGAATATCCATCTGCGCAACAAGTTCATCCATCTGTGTCGGCTGAAGCTCCAGCTCATTTGCAAGCTGTACTCCCATCTGCCCGATCTGCTGCATCAGTCCCTGAAACTGATCATTCATCAGTAAATCCATAGAGGATGTCTCTCCTGTCAGCTGCATGGCAAGCTGTGCCAGATTTTCGGGATTCAGGAGATCAAAAGCTGTAAGTCCCAATGACTCCATCATATCTTTTACAGAATCTTCCGAAACACCCAGCTGTTGTGCTACCGTCTGAACAATATCACTTTGGAATTGTTCCAGCGTATCCGAAGAATTCTGGATAACATCTGTGACAGCATCACCCGTTGCCTGAGGGATCGTATTATTCTGATATTGATACCGGTCATAATTGTCAGCTGCGCTCGTTTGCTGTATGACATTGCTGTTTCCTTTTGTATTCACGGATGGCAGATTAAAATTTGTAGAGTAGTTACTGCCCATCAATGAAGCAAACACGCTAGCCGCATCCGGATTCTCAGCTTTTGATCCACCTTTTGCAGCATTTGCATTTAATACCTGACCCTGCTTTACAGAACCCAAATTAAATACATTTGCACTTGTCAAACACGTTCCTCCTTTCTGTTATTTACAGATTTCCTACTTTTTCTTGCTAGGTTCCATGATCTCTGTCAGCTTCGCCGCAGTCGTCGCATCCATCTTGCCAAGAATATCTCCTCTCTGCTGCGTTCCCATATTCATAAGAATATCAGCTACCAGCCCAAGATTGTCCGTCATCGTATCAAAGATGCTGGCCGCCTCCTGAGGCTTCATATCGGAGTATGTCTTTGCATAATCTTCAACCTGACTATCGTAGGTAATCTGTTCAACCACTTGTTTGTATAAGACCGCAGCATTTTCTGGATCAATGCTCTCATAATAGGTCTTATACTGTTCTATATCGGGCGCCTGATCGGAAAAAACAACCTCCTCGTAGTATTTTTCCTTTTCCTTTTCAAAGGCTGCCTCATCCTTTTTATATTTCGACAGATCCTTGATCTGAGCTTTCAGATCTTTGATCTTTTTCTGATCACTTTTATTGGTACTGTTTGCTTCATCGAGCTCTTTTTCCAGCTCCTTGATCCGGCTGGTTGCCTCACTTAAAGATCCATACTGATACTGCGTGCTTTCCTCCGTCTCGTCTGCACTTCCTTCCGGTTCCGGAAGAATTTTATTGATATACGGAACGTCTTTCAGAAGTGGATATAACACCGTGGAACCAAATCCTCCCACATCCGTTTTGATCAGGATTCCTATGATTCCGAGCCAGACTGCAATAATCAATATCGTAGCCAGAACAAGAATCAGCTTACCGCCACCCTTTTCTTCTTCCTCATCTTCCTGCTCCGCAGCATTTCCTTTTGCATTCTTTTTTTCTTTTTTTTCTGCCTTTTCCCGTTTTTTCTTTTCTCTTCGACTTTCCGCGCTGTTTTCTTTCACCGCATCTTCTTCGGCAAGGTTTCTTTCGTCTGCCATATCATTCTCCCTGTTCGCCCTTGTTGTAGGTGTAACTTACAAGTTCATCAATTTCTTTCGTTTCTGCTTCTGCAAGTTCCTGTTTAAACTCATCAAATGCTTTTTCCCGCAATTTTTCCTGAACTTTTCGTTCCTGCATCACAGTTTTCAAGCGTTCCCTGGCATCCTCAAGTTCTTTTTCTGCCCGGTGAACCTCTATCATCTGACGTCTCACAATGGTCTTCATCGCATTCACATCGGCACGTGCATGTTCCACTTCTGCCAAATTCAGATTTCCCTGCATCAGTTCTTTCCAGTGCTGTTCATACCCAACTCTGCGAACCATATATTCCTGCAGGATTTTCTGCTGCTCCAAATATTTCTGGTTTGCCAGACCATATGTCATTTTCGCCTGTGTCTCCAGTTTTTGCTTTATGTTTAGTATGTTTTGCATACGATAGACAAATTTTGCCATTCAAAAACCTCTATCTGTTTATCATTCGTCAAATACCTTTTTCAGAAGTTCTACTTCCTCCTCAAAAGAAAACTTTTCTTCTGTATCCTGACACAAAAATTCGTTCACTTCCTTAATCTTTCGAATCGCATAGTCAATGTCCGGATTCGAACCGCTTTTATATGCGCCGATATTGATCAGATCCTCCGCCTCACTGTAGGTGGCAAGTACCTGCTTTAATTTTCCCGCCAGTGCTTTATGTTCCTTGGTTACAATAGAATTCATAACACGGGAAATGCTCTGTAAAATATCAATCGCCGGATAATGATTTTTGTGTCCCAGCTTACGGTCGAGAACAATGTGTCCATCCAGAATGCCGCGCGCTGTATCTGTAATTGGCTCATTAAAATCATCTCCATCGACTAAAACCGTATAAAGACCTGTGATAGATCCCTTCTCATTTGTGCCGGCACGTTCCAGAAGCTTTGGCATCTGTGCATACACACTTGGTGGATATCCTCTGGTAACCGGCGGTTCTCCGGATGCCAGTCCGATTTCTCTCTGTGCCTGGGAAAAACGTGTCATGGAATCCATCATGAGTAATACATCTTTTCCCTGATCCCTGAAATATTCCGCCACGGCTGTGGCTGTTTTTGCGCATTTATTTCGAATCAGTGCCGGTTTATCCGATGTTGCAACCACAACAACCGATCGCGCCATTCCTTCCGGTCCGAGATCTCGCTCAATAAACTCTCTTACCTCTCTGCCTCGCTCGCCGATCAGAGCAATCACATTGATATCTGCTTTGGTATTTCTCGCAAACATACCAAGCAATGTACTCTTTCCAACACCGGAACCGGCAAACACACCGATACGCTGTCCTTTTCCGACAGTAATCAGCCCATCTACTGCTTTGACACCAAGCGGAAGTACCTCACTGATAATCCGACGGTCCATAGGATCCGGCGGTGTATTTTCCAACGGATAATAAGAACCGTGAATTTCTTCCGTTCCATCCGTCAGACGCCCGATTCCATCCAATGTATGTCCAAGCAGTTCCTCTCCAACGAGAACCGACAGAGGATGTCCGGTATTTTCCACAACGCATCCGGTTCCTACCCCTTCCACGCTGTCAACCGGCATCAGAATCAGTCTGGAATCCTGAAACCCAACCACTTCTGCGATTACATATTCATCTTCATTCTCGTTTGGGTAGATCTTACACAAATCCCCCATACGTGCTTTCGGACCAACCGATTCAATGGTAAGGCCTACTACCTTAACTACTTTTCCATAACTTTTATAATACTGGCGGTCCATCAGCTGTAAATATTTTTCCGCTTCTTTAATCAAATTTATCTCCTGTTTATACCAGTGAACGGATATCTTTCAGTAAAGCAGACAACTGTGTATCTACTCCACAATCAACCAAACCATATGGTGTTTCTATTTTGCACTGTCCATCTGATAGTTTATTATCCTTTACAAATTCAATTGCAACATCTCTGCCTACAATATCCTGCATCTGTGTAAGATGTTCTTTCAGCATTTCCTCGTCGCTTCGATTGGTATGAATCCGTATTTTATCTCCCGGATCAATGTCAAGTAACGCTCCATTTACCAGTTGAAGTAAAAGTTCGCGTTTATCTTCAAACTGAATCTTAAATACTTTATCAAATACCTGAATCACAGCATCTACAATATCTTTTTCCATCACAGACATTTTTTCGTGATACTGTTCTTCTAACTGTTTTTTTTGTGCATGAAGAGATTCCATTTCCTCTTCATGTGCTTTATTCAGCTCTTCTTCCCGCCTTTTGGCGCCTTCTTCATATCCCAGCTTCTTCTGTTCTTCATACAACGTCCGGGCTTTTTCTTCCGCTTCTTTTCGGATACGCTCTGCATCCTCTTTTGCCGTAGAAGTGATTTCATCTGCCTCTGCTGCCGCTTTATCAAGTGCTTCCCTGCGCAGAGCTTCCACGTCTATCTGCACCGTTTGTGCCTGAATTCCTTCCGAAAAGCCTGCCGGTGCATCTCCCCCGGCATCTTCTGCCGGATTTTCCGACGGCTCTGGCATCTGTTCCTGTTGCAGTTCTTTTAATTTTTGCCGCACGCCTTCATTGGAATTGATAATCCTTGTACCGGTTCCTGAATTGACGACATAGCATTGTTTCAGCAAATTAGACAACGATATCGTCACCTCCGCCACGTGAAATTACAATCTCTCCGGCGTCTTCCAGCTTACGGATCACAGCAACAATCTTCTGCTGTGCTTCCTCAACATCCTTCATACGAACAGGACCCATAAAGTCCATATCCTCTTTGATCATAGCCGCCAGACGCTTTGACAGGTTCTTATAAATAACATTCTGCACTTCTTCTGTCGTATTCTTAAGTGCAAGCTCCAGATCTGCATTTTCCACATCACGCAGCACACGCTGAATTGCACGGTCGTCGAGCAAAAGAATATCTTCGAACACAAACATCTTTTTGCGGATTTCGTCTGCCAGTTCCGGCTCTTCGATTTCGAGGGACTCCATAATGTGTTTCTCGGTTCCACGATCCACATTGTTCAAAATGCCGACGATTGAATCAATACCACCGACAATGGTGTAGTCCTGATTAACAAGAGAGGCAAGTTTCCGCTCTAATACACGTTCTACCTCTTTGATGACATCCGGCGAAGTACGATCCATCGTTGCAATACGTTTTGCAACATCTGCCTGTTTTTCCGGCGGCAGGGCTCCCAATACCTGGGATGCCTGCGTTGGTGCCAGATAAGACAAAATCATGGCAATCGTCTGCGGATGTTCGTCCTGTATAAAATTAAGCAGCTGTGCCGGATCTGTTTTCCGTACAAACTCAAACGGGCGAACCTGAAGGGAAGCGGTCAATTTTGCAATTACGCCCTGTGCCTTATCGCTTCCAAGTGCTTTCTCCAAAAGTTCTTTTGCATATCCGATACCGCCTTCGGCAATATACTGCTGTGCAAGGCAGACCTGATAGAACTCATCTAAAACTTCCTCTTTGGTCTGTGGCGATACGCTTCTTGTATTCGCTATTTCCAGTGTTAATTCCTCGATTTCATCTTCCTTTAAATGTTTGAAGATACTTGCTGCTTTTTCCGGTCCCAGCGTAATTAAAAGAATCGCTGCTTTTTGTACTCCAGTATATGAGTCGTTCATAAATTACTCCCAATCGTCATTTAACCAGTTGCGGAGCAGAAGTGCTGCCGCCTCCGGATTTTCATCCACAAATTTTTCAATAAGTTTCCGCGTCTCTGATTTTTCCGAATATCCGATATCTTCCAGATTTTCATCCTCTTTTTTATCCGAGGTAGCTGCCAGAAGAGCATCAACAGACAGCTCTGGTTCCGGTTCTTCCACTTTCTGTTTTCTGGTACTGCGGAATACAACATAACCCAGCAATGCGAAAATCAGCACAGCAAGCAGAATCTGTAAAATATCGGTAAGTCCAAATCCCTTTTTCTGGGATTCAACGAACTGCGGTCTCTCATAGCACACCAGTTTAATGGCACTCGACTGAATACCGGTAGCTTTTGCAATCAGGTCAATTTCATCCTGTGTTGCAGTCACCTGTACCGGGTCACTGTGTGCCGCCTTAAACTTTTCAAATGTTGTTCCTTTCAGCTGTCCGGAAGCTTTCATTTCATCTTCATCATAAACTACCCAGCGGGTTGCAGTCACAGCAATGGAACTGTTTGTATAATTGATTGCACCTCCATTGGAGATGGTCTTAATAATCTCTTCGTTTGGCGAATATTTCTTATCCACATCTGACACGGAAGATTCCGTAATCTCACCGTCCTGTGTCACATACGTCGAGGTATCGCTGTTCGAATCCGTTCCCGGAGTTGCGGCCTGTCCACCCTTTGCCTCTGAGTTGTACTCAGAGCTTTCTGTCAGTTCTCCCTGATCCTGTCCATCATTGTGGGAATAATTGTGAACTGCCTTTTCCACCTTGGACATATCAATATCAAGGTTCGGCGCAACCTGTACATCCGAATACATACCGGATTTTACCATTACATCTTTGATATCATTTACAACTGAATTCTTGATGCGGTCTTTGATATCCAGGCTGTCGGAAACAACCGTAGCATCATCGTCCTGATCTGCTCCGGAATATAAAATTTTGGATGTCTTCTGATCCAGAATCGTAATCTTGTCCGTCGTGTCATTGCCAAGGGCTGTTGCCACAAGGCGTGCCACCGAATATGCCTGATCCGAATCCATAGTTCCGGTCAGTGCAAGAGAAACACTCGCAGAACTCTCCTGCATCCGGGAAATCAGCGTACCATCATCATCTGGAATATCCAGCGTAACTTTTGCCGAATCAATCAGATCATTGGCAGCAAGCACATTCGCAATTTTTTCTTCCATATAGTTTTTGTATAACTTCTGCTTATCCGCTTCGGTCGTAGAAAAACTTCCCTCTATGTAATCCTTGATATTCGGATCTGACAGATCAAACCCTGTCGTATCAATATTATTCGATCCCAAAAGCCAGTTTGCTTTATTCTCGTCTTCTTTATTTACTTCAAAATGTGTGGTATCTGTTACCTTATAATCAATATCGCCTTCGCCGTCCAGCAGATCTTTGACCTGACTGGCTTCTTTTGCATTCTTACAATCGATCAGCGTCGTATAACTTGGTCTTGATACAACAACGCCCAATATAACCAGTGCAAGGATTACAACAGCAGTAATGCTGATCAGTAACATTCTCTGTTTATTGGTGAATTTTTTCCACCACTCAACCACACTGTTAAGGATTTTTTGTAACTGTTCTGGCATGTTTTCGTTCCTCACTTACTAAATTGACATCTGCATAATTTCTTTGTAACCGTCAATCAGTTTATCCCGTACAGCTACGGTATACTGCAGTGCCACATTGGCCTTTGTCTCTGCAACCATCAGATCATGTGGATTTTCCGTTTCTCCAAGTGCGAACCGTACTTCTTCTGATTCTGCGGTATTCTGCAAATTGTTTGTGTCATCCACTGACTTCATTGCTGCCGAAAGTGCAGCGCTGAAACTGTCGTCATCTCCCGGAACAAGTGCTTCTTTTTTTGCAAACGTATTCAGATAGTCAGAAGAAACTCCAGACAATTGTGTGATATCCATGCTTTCATCCTCTCTCGTATAATTTACTCTTTAATTATTGTTTTCCTATGGAAAGTCCCGTAGTCGCCATGCTCTTTGTGGCATCAAACGCAGTCGCATTTGCTTCGTATGCACGGGTAGAATCAATCAGATTGGTCATTTCTGTAACCGTATTTACATTTGGATAAGATACATATCCATTTTCATCCGCATCCGGATTGGAAGGATCATACTCCTTTACAAAATCTGTGGTTGTATCTTCTTTTACAGCAGTCACTTTCACGCCGTTTCCAATCGCCGCATTCTTTGACGCAGTTGCGTAGTATTTAGAAAACGGAGTAACCTGACGTTCTGCAAAATCTACTATTTTGCGTCGGTATGGGCCGCCGCTCTCTGTTGATGTGGTATTTACATTTGCGATATTTTCCGCAATGATATCGGTACGAAACCGTTCTGCTGTCATTCCTGACGCGCTGATATTAAATGCCTGAAATAAAGCCATTTATCTTCCTCCTTACTTGATCACGGAACGCATACGGTCAAACTGTCCGTTAATTCCGGCGGTAATTCCCTGATAACGAATCTGCTCGGATGCCAGTTCCACTTCTTCTGTGTCGATATCTACATTACTTCCGTCCAGTCGATAAGAATAATTAGAACTGTCAACATAAACAGATGGATTCAGTTTGGAAAGATCCACATCCTTCATTTTCGAATCCAGGGACTCATGTTTGCAACGCCCCAGTTCTGTCTTTAATGTATTCTCGAAATTTACGTCTTTTCTTTTATATCCTGGTGTGTCTACATTCGCAATATTGTTGGTCAGAACGTTCTCTCTTTTCCAGCTTGCATCCGCAGCTTTATCCAGAACATTTACATAATTGAAAGCATCTGTACTCAGCAATTTTGTGCCCCCTTATCTAGTATTGCCTATTATCGTATCATACTAATTATAGTATAAATCAAGCAAAATACAAGTGTTTTTTTACATAAAATGACAAAAAAGGACTCATATTTACATACAAGTCCTTTTGCTTTTTCGGTTCCATCCTTTATTTTGCATTTTTTCTTTTCAGTTCTGCAAGTTCATCGAAAACCACGTCATTGACCACTTTTATGTAAGTCCCTTTCATGCCGGAAGATCTTGATTCAATCACTCCCGCGCTCTCAAACTTTCGAAGTGCATTTACGATCACCGAACGGGTAATTCCCACACGATCCGCAATTCTGCTTGCAACAAGAATTCCTTCATTGCCATCCAGCTCATCAAAAATGTGGGTGATTGCCTCAAGTTCCGAAAACGAAAGTGTGCTGATTGCAGACTTTACAATTGCAACTTTTCTGGCTTCCTCCGCACTCTCTTCATTCACAGAGCGCATCATTTCCAGTCCCACGACTGTCGTTCCATACTCCGTCAGAATAATATCATCAATGTCGTATTCCTTCTCGCACCGGTATTCGAACAGCGTTCCCAGACGCTCCCCTGCAATATCAATCGGTGTAATGATCGCGCGGTACTTTTTGGATTCATCTCCGAATCCAAGCGTTTCCAGATTCACATTCTCTTTCGTGGATAAGATACCTAAAAGGCGCTCATTGAGCTCCGCATCAATATATCCGCCGACTTCATCCACGATCAGTTCCTGAAGTTCCTCAACCCCCTTACAGACACTGGAGCCTAAAACCTTTCCCTTTTTACTGATCACAAGGATATTGGAATCAAGAATTCCTGTCAGGACTTCACAGATATCATTAAATACCACCTTGGATGAATTATTATTATGGAGCAGTTTATTTATTTTTCTTGTTTTGTCTAGAAGTTGAACACTCATGTTTTTCCTCCTGTCTCTTTCACAGATACCATGAGTGTAGCACTATTTATCAGACAATTCAATATTTTTTGAAAAATTTACAACTATTCTGTTTCTTTTTCTTTTGGCTCGGTGTAGCCGCAGTGCGCATCTGCACATGCAAGCTTATTTCCTTTTTCTACCATATACCCGCCACAGCGCGGACATTTCTTTTCCACCGGACGTCCCCAGCTCATAAAATCACACTCCGGATAATCAATACATCCATAGTATCTTCTTCCCTTGCGGGTCATTTTAATAACTACGTCTTTTCCGCATTTCGGACATGCGACACCAATCTTTTCATAATATGGTTTGGTATTCCGGCACTCCGGGAATCCCGGACATGCCAGGAACTTTCCATGCGGACCATATTTAATCACCATATTCCGTCCACATACTTCACAGATTTCATCTGTCACCTCATCTTCAATGGTGACTTTCTCCAGATCTTTTTCCGCTGCCTT
>DLQV01000148.1:2558-3243 GCA_002474415.1 Lachnospiraceae bacterium UBA7598 | reverse complement strand
CCTTTTTTAGTGGACTAGACGGGAGTCGAACCCGTGTCCAAAAACCAATTCCCTGTCCTTCTACGAGTGTAGTTTATTCTTTGACATTCCCTCCGCCACACGAAAACAAACATCCTTGTGGTTTTAGTAGCTTCATGATACGCCCACAGGTGCAAAGCTTAGCCTGCGTCGTTTCTCACAGAGTCGAAGCCTGGGTCCTAAAGTGTGAGTGCCCTAGGTCAGACTGCTGCCATTAGGCAGCGTATGCTAAATTATCTTCAGCGTTTAATTTTAATTGTGGAATTTAACGTATCCCGTACGACTCGCTTCTCCAGCTGCATGATCCCTGTCGAAACCATTACTAGCCCCTGCAATGTTTTTTGCGAAGCAAAAAATATTGCCTCGCATCAAGATTTTGCGTAGCAAAAGCCTGACTGCGCTCCTCTTTCCTCGCGGAGCAAAAATATAACTCTTGCCTCCCGCCTTTTTTGCGAAACGTCTATCCAAGATTCCGCACTTTGAAATCCCGCTCAGCTTCCCGCCGCTGGTCTTTCTTGGCAATGTCCTGACGCTTATCGTAAAGCTTCTTTCCTTTTGCCAGAGCAACCTGCACTTTTACAAGACTTCCCTTGAAGTATACTTCCACCGGAACAATCGTGTATCCTTTCTGCGCGATCTTACCGACCATCTTCTGAATCTCTTTCTT
>DLQV01000148.1:0-2453 GCA_002474415.1 Lachnospiraceae bacterium UBA7598 | reverse complement strand
CCGTAGAGGATCACCTCTCCATTTTCAATATGGATAAAGGATTCCTTGATGCTGCACTTTCCCATGCGCATGGACTTTACTTCGGTTCCAGCAAGAGCGATACCGGCTTCAAAAGTCTCTTCAAGAAAATAATCGTGATAGACTTTTTTGTTATTGGCTATTAACTTCTTCGGTTGTTTCGCCATCCCGGCTCCCTCCTTTTTGTCCTGTAAACTCAGTGTATATGATTTTCCTGCAAAATGCAATAAACTGCTGCTTTTATTTTGAAAATTTTAAGAATTCCATCAATTTTCGTCAGAATCTGCAAGTGTAAAATCAATCGTCCGCATGATCCGGTCACAGTTATCCACCGTCACGCGCACCTGCTGCCCCAGTTTAAACCTGCGGTTCGTCGCTTCTCCCACCAGTTCATAAGTTTCTTCATAATACTGATAAAAATCATCGGTGAGGGAAGTCACACGCACCAGACCCTCAACAGTATTTTCCAGCTCGACGAAAAATCCGTACTCTGTGACTCCGGAAATAACGCCATCAAAGGTCTCTCCGATATGATTCTCCATATACTGCACTTTTTTCAGCTTAATCGTCTCCCGCTCAGCCTCATCTGCACGCCGTTCCATCTCACTGGCATGCTTTGCCACCTCCGGCAGTATCTGCGTATAGTGATCGATGCGCTTTTCGCCCAGACGCCCCCGCAGACTGTCCTTGATAATCCGGTGGATCTGCAGATCCGGATACCGGCGGATCGGTGAAGTAAAATGGCAGTAACAATCCGCTGCCAGACCAAAATGCCCGGTATTTTCCACCGTATAACGTGCCTGCTTCATCGAGCGAAGAGTCAGGCGGCTGATCAGAGGCTCCTCCGTTGTACCATCGATCTTTTCCAATAATTTCTGCAGTTCTTTCGGATGCACCTCATCACTTCCTATGTGGAGAGAATAACCGAAGTTATTGATAAATGTGGAAAGCTTCTGTATTTTTTCCGAATCCGGCTGTTCGTGCGTACGATAGACAAACGGAAGTTCTCTCCAGTAATATTCGGCCGCCACCGTCTCGTTTGCAGCCAGCATAAAATCCTCAATCAGCTTCGTTGCCACATTGCGGTCATATGGACGGATATCTACTGGATTTCCATTCTTATCCAAAATCACCTTGGTTTCTGGAAAATCAAAGTCGATGGAGCCACGCTTCATACGCTTTTTTCGCAGGATTGCTGCCAGTTCTGCCATCTTTTCAAACATCGGAACCAGCGGCTCATATTCCGCTATCACCTCCGGATCATGGTCTGCCAGAATTTTTTTCACATTGGTATACGTCATGCGCCGATCCACACAGATAACAGACTCTGTGATCGTATGGTCAATAATCTCGCCCTTGGGATTAACCGTCATAATGCAGCTGAGTGCCAGCCGGTCTTCTCCCTGATTGAGAGAACAGATCCCGTTTGACAGAGCATGCGGCAGCATCGGAATCACCCGGTCCACCAGATACACAGAAGTTCCTCTCTTCAACGCTTCCGTATCAAGCGCACTGTGCTCCTGCACATAATTGGACACATCCGCAATATGCACACCCAGAATATAGTTTTCATGGTCCATGGTAAGTGACACCGCATCATCCAGATCCTTGGCATCTTCCCCGTCGATGGTCACCATCTGCCAGTCGCGCAGATCCATGCGTCCTGCCATATCCGCTTCCGATACCGGCTTTGCCACATGCTCCACCTGCGTCATGACCTTCGGATCAAATTCCACCGGAAGCCCATAAGCACGCACAATAGAAAGAATATCCACTCCCGGATCATTGATATGTCCAAGAATCTCCACCACTTTTCCTTCCGGATTCTTTCCCTTTTTTCCGTACTGTGTGATCTCAACAACGACTTTATGACCGTTTACAGCTCCTTTCGAACGCTCCTGCGGAATAAAAATATCCGAACCGAATTTTGGATTATCCGGCACTGCAAATCCAAAATTTTTATTGAGCTGATACGTGCACACCACCTGCTTCATGCCCCGTTCGAGCACCTGCAGCACCTTTCCCTCTCTGCGGCGTCCGGTCACTGCAGGGGATACGGAAATCTCTACTGTATCCATATGCATCGCACCGTTAGTTTCGGATTCCGGAATAAAGATATCTTCTTTTTCCCCCTCCACACTGACAAATCCAAATCCCTTCGGATGTGCCTGGAACGTACCTGTGATCTTTTTCTCCTCCGATTTGCTGAACTTTCCCCTCTTAGAGCAGACGATGCGTCCCTCCATCATCAAATCGTTTAGGATCTGTTCCAACTGTGGGCGCTGATCTTTTTTCACTCCAAGAACGATTGCCAGTTCCTTGATCTTCATCGGAACATACATATCATCGCACATAAAGTCATATATCATTTTTTTCCGCTGTTCATATTTTGCGTCCATACTCAGATCTTCTCCTTATATATGAAAATAAAAAAG
>DLQV01000011.1:1297-16904 GCA_002474415.1 Lachnospiraceae bacterium UBA7598 | reverse complement strand
ATGAACGTGTAGTACAGCTGATAAAGCGCTATCTGAAGAGCGGTGTAATGGAAAACGGAGTATTCATTGACACAGAGGAAGGCTCACCACAAGGTGGAAATCTATCACCATTGCTGGCAAATATCTACCTCAATGAGTTCGACCAGGAATTCCTGAAAAGAGGTGTTCCATGCATAAGATATGCAGATGACATCGTGCTACTTGCAAAGAGCAAGCGGGCATCAGAGAGACTCCTGGAAAGCAGTACAAAATATCTTGAGGAGAGGCTGAAACTTACAGTCAACCGAGAAAAGAGCCGTACGGTCAGCGTGTTTGCAATCCGAAATTTTAAATTCCTTGGCTTTGCATTGGGAAGGAACGGAAAAGGCATTTATGTCAGAGTTCATCCGAAGTCATGGAAGAAGTTCGAGTCCAGACTGAAGGAGTTATCTTCCCGTAAGCGATGTCAGTCAATCAAGCCAAGCCTTGAGAAAATCAAGGTGTATGCGAGGGGATGGCTTAACTACTACGGAATTGCAAGTATGAAGAACAACATAGATGACATCAATGGATGGCTCTATCACAGAATACGTATGTGTATATGGAAACAGTGGAAGAAACCGCGGACGAAGGTACGTAATCTTATCAATATGGGAGTACCCGAAGACTTGGCAATGCAAGCGGGGAATACCCGACGGGGACATTGGTTCGCAACGCATACAGTTGCAGTAAACATGGCAATGACAAAAGAAAGACTGATAAACAGTGGCTTTTATGATTTAGCCACTGCCTATCAGTCTGTGCACGTCAACTATTGAAAGCGCCGTATACCGAACGGTACGTACGGTGCTGTGAGAGGACGGCGGTTAGTCACCGCCTCCTACTCGATTCAGGGGACAAACGGGGCATTATCCTTTGCGGGCTATCACACGGAGGGCTTTTCGCAGAACGGCCACAACGGAGGGGATTATATCATTATCGTCCCGGATGCCGTCCTTGCGCAGATGCATCCTTATTATGCAGAACTGGTGGCGGATATCAAAGGCGGGGCACCTGCGGATCTGGAGAACCGGCTGGATGATCTGGAGAAGGACCCTGATAAAATCAGCGTGCAGGGGCACGCCATGACGGAGGCAGCTTCGGACGACTGGGATGGAGAAGCACTTGGAAATTCCTGTTCGGGTTCGGATACGATTGTAACCTATACGGCAAAAAATCTTGTGCGCGACAATCTGATTCCGGAAGTGAAATATATGTTATCTTCGCTGATGTTTCCGCTTTTTTATATTGGTCTGGTATTTTTGTGTGTGGCACTGACCGTGCTTTCCGTGCAGCAGCTCAGCGACTCCGTAAAATACAGATTCCGTTATCGGGTTCTCTCACAGATTGGTTACAGCAGAAGAGAAATCCGTCGGATGATTTTAAAGCAGCTTGCCGGTTATTATCTCTGTCCGGCGTGTGTGGCACTTGCAATCAGCGGACTGGTCTGTATATATGCTGGCGGTAAGTTTGATTTTTATACGGGGGTTCAGGCGTCTCCGGCAACGTATTTTCTGATTTCTTCGGCATTGTTTTTCGGAATTTATCTGGTGTATTTTATCATTACTTATATTGGATTCTGCCGGAATGTGGAAGAACAGAGTTAAGAAAGGGATGGGGAGAAAATGAAGAAAAAGAATCGTGCGTATCGTTATTTTATGCCGGTAGTATATGCTGTTTTTGTATATATCCTGTGGGAACTGGCCGGAACACTGGTGGCTTATGTTGTTGGAAAGATAACAGGGAACTGGGAGGAAACGTTATATAGTTCTTATATTTCGATGTTATTAAATGAAATGTTGACATTTGTCATTATGTTTGCATTATTTCATAGAAAATCAGAATTTATCCGAAAAGAAAAAAGCCGTGTGTCATGGTTATTGCTATCGGGGATGTTTATTTTTCCAATCATACAGATCGGGGATGATCTTATGACCATCGCTCATGGGAAAAAAGTGTTTTCCTTGCTTTCCGGTAAGGGGATTTGTTTTTTCCTGATCTGCTGTGTGGCAAGCCTCAGCATTGGACTGTTGGAAGAATATGTGTGGCGGGGAATTTTGTTAAATATGTTTCTCGCTGCATGGGGAAAAAAGAAACACGGAATTTACGGTGCGGTAGTGGTATCGTCCCTCGGATTTGGTCTGTGCCATTACCGGAATCTGCTGGCGGGACAGGATTTTGCAGATACGACAAAACAGGTAATATATGCGGGTTGTTTTGGTGTGTTTCTGGCAGCACTTTTTTTACAGACAAATCATTTATTTGTTCCGATCCTTGTGCATGGGCTTTGTAATTTTTCTAATTTTTTTATGAATGAAATTCTTGGATGGAATTATACCGTTTGGAAATATGATGATATTTTGCAGGGAGTATTAGCCGTTTTTTATTTGATCGCAGGTTTCTATGTGGTTTACAGGGGCATGCAGGAAAGCAGAACATAAGGAGGAAAATAGAAAAATGAGTACCAAAAAAGTAATTGGCGGTTCGGTTGCTGCCATAATTATTCTCATCATTGCACAACTTGCAGCACAGCTTGCCGCAAGTGCACTGACCTTGATAAAGATTCCGGATGGAATATGTAATATCATTGCAGGAATTTTATATGTCGGACTGACTTATGTTATTTTAAAGATATTTATTGAGAAAGTGAACAGGTTACCTGTTTCTGATTTTGGAATGCCCGTATTTCATATTAAAAGAAAATGGATTTTTCCATCGGAAGCTGTTTGCAGGTTCTTGTTGCAGGTACGATGGTGGGAATTATGTTTTCAATGATTGCAATCGAGAGTGGTTCTGTCTGGAACAGTGGAATCGTGCATGCCATCTGGAATATTGTAATGATCGGTGGGGGACTGGCAATTGGACAAAAAGCGGATCAATTCTCTGTCATGACTTATGTTCTTGATGCAAAATCATTTGCGGTGACGGGCGGAGAATTTGGCATAGAAGCGTCTGTTATTTCTCTGGTGGGGTACATTATAGTTACCGGTGTGACTTTTTTCGGAAATAAAGAATTATGTGATATCATTTACAAAAAAGAATAGTTGAGGTATATATGTATAAGATAGTAAAGAGCTTTTATTTTTTGCAATGCATTGCAAATGGTGATTATACCTGTATGGTGTAAAATTACAAAATACGGATTCATAGGAAATTAAAAGTTGACAGCACAGTTAGCGTATGCTAACTTGACATTGACAGGAACGATAAGTGTTGAGATCAAGTCGAGGAAAAACTATGAAAAAGCTGTTTTTTGAAACCGGAAAAGATGGGTTCTACGGAACTTATTATGAAAATCCCAATCGTTCAGATTGTGCAGTGATTGGATTATTTGGAGATGATCCGAATGATTATATGGCAAAGTGCGGTGCAAAATGGTTACACAAAAATGGTGTGAATGCGCTTTGCATGTCTCCCGGAAAGAAAAATTATAGGCATGTAAATTATCCGTTGGAGAGAATTGAGGCAGCCATTCAATGGCTGAAGAAAAATGGTAACCGGAAAATCGGAATTATGGGAATGAGTACGGCCGGTATGGATTCGCTTGTTGCGGCTTCGTATTTTCCGGATATTACATTAACATTTGGTCTTACACCAAGTGATTTTGTATGGCAGGGATTTGAACAGGGAAAAAAAGATGGATGTAGGGAATGGCCGGTTCCAGGCGCTTCTACTCTTTCCTGGAAAGGAAAGCCCCTTGCTTATATGCCGTTTGTGTATGAACATCCGGTATACTGGCAGAAAGTGGAGGAAGAGACAAAAGGCTCCGGTGATATTGAGCGCAGCACCTGTCTGTTTATTGATTCTGAAAAAGCAAGAGAACATACCGAAGAGGAAATGATCAAGGTAGAGAATATAAAAGGAAGGCTGTTTCTTGTTGGTGCAGATGATGATTCCTTCTGGGAAGCGGGAAAGTATATCCACCGCATGGACCAGCGTTTAAAGGAGCGCCCTCATGCCTGTCAATATGTACCACTTGTGTATGAACATGGAACGCATTTTGTACTGCCGGAATCTTTGCTTCGTATGGCTTTGCCGGTAGGACTTAAATTTGTGCTGCGCTTTATATTCAGAGCGGCAAAAGAATACCCTGATGCGTGTGAAGCAACCAGAATAGATATTGACAGAAAGCTTTCTGCTGCACTAAAAGAATGGAGGGAAGAGTTAAAGGAGCGGATGGAAAGTACGCCGGATGGAAAAACACGGTATGCTGATGAAGCTGCTACACTGGAACTGAAATATAATGCGGTTGCGGAGAAACAGGACGAGTATCAGAATTATGTAAATCAGCTTATGGCGCAATGGGAAGGTAAGTTTAACAGTGTTGTGGCAAAGCAGCAGGGCGAGGCCGCAAAAGATTATGGGGAGGAAATGGGAAAGATCATGACCGTGGCCAGACGCCTGATGCATGGAGATCAGGTGCCAATGCAGAATGAGAAGAAACTGATGGAATATGATAAGGATCTCTATATTATGGCGAAAAACGCCGGAATGATGGCGCGGTTGGAAAAACGCAAAAAGTATGATTCGCTCTGGGAAGATGAGAAAAAGAAAGAGCATGAGGACCCGATGGAAGCAGCCGATGCAGAGGAAGCATTTGCAGCCGGACCGGAAGTGGTGTCGGTGGAATCTGTCATGGAGGCAGCGACTGGGGAAACGGAGTCAGAGTCATAGTCATAAAAACTATAGATAAACAAAAAAGCTTGTGAAAAACAAAAAGGATTCATCCGTCTGGATGAATCCTTTTTCGATGCAGGAGATGGGACTTGAACCCACACGATATTGCTACCACAGGCACCTGAAGCCTGCGCGTCTGCCAATTCCGCCACTCCTGCGAACAAATGCTATTCTATAGGAATCGGAGCAATATGTCAATAGATAATTTTAATTTTTTTTATTTTGTAGCAAAAAAAGAAAAAATTTAAAAAAATTAAAAATTACCATTGACATATGGGGGAGAGTTTGCTATTATAAACGAGTCGCTAAGACATGCGGAAGTGTCGGAACTGGCAGACGAGCAAGACTAAGGATCTTGTGATCATTGCGATCGTGTGGGTTCAAGTCCCATCTTCCGCACTAAGATGTGAGAAAGCCTTGAGAAATCAAGGCTTTTTTGTTATATAAAATATGGTATAATGAAGCATGCTGATGCATGCGCAGGTCATCAGGCTCCGCCTGGTGACAATGTATAACGAAGCATGCTGATGCATACAAAAAAGGATAATTATATAAATATGAATATTCAAAAACAGTTTTTAAAATATGTTTCCCAGAATATCTGTGGAATGTTGGGGATTTCCTGCTACATTATTGTGGATACATTCTTTATCTCGCAGGCAGCGGGAACGGACGGGATTACTGTATTGAATCTGGTACTGCCGGTATATAACCTGATTTTTGCCATAGGATCGATGATCGGGGTAGGATCGGCAACCCGGTATACGATATTAAAAGCACAGGGAGATGACAGTGCAAAGAAATATTTTGCAAATGCGATTTTGTGTATTCTTATGATCAGTATTCCGTTTGTCCTGTTTGGTATTTTTTCTCCGGATACAGTCATGCATATTATGGGAGCTGATGCCGGGATTACGCAGCTGGGGCGCACATATACACGGATCTTCTTATTATTTACACCGTTTTTTATGATGAATTATGTGTTTTCTGCGTTTGTCCGCAATGACAATGCTCCGACACTCGCCATGATTGGAACAATGATGGGAAGTTTTTCCAATGTTGTCCTTGACTATGTGTTTATGTTTCCGATGGGGATGGGGCTGGCGGGAGCAGCACTCGCCACAGCGGCTTCTCCGATTGTCAGCATATTGCTCTGCAGTATTCATTTTTTTCAAAAGAAAAATACGGTACAGTTTGCAAAGACCAGACCATCGTTACGGATGCTTGCAGCATCCTGCCAGCTGGGGGTGCCGGCATTTGTCGGAGAATTTTCTTCCGGTGTGACAACAACGCTGTTTAATTACCTGATTTTAGGACTTGCCGGAAATGTAGGAGTGGCTGCCTATGGCGTGATTGCCAATTTTGCACTCATATTTACCTGTATTTTTAATGGAATTTCCCAGGGAGCCCAGCCACTGGTCAGCCGTTATTACGGAGAAGGGAATGAACGTGCGGTTAAAAAGATTCTGCATCTGGGACTGGCCACGGGCGTGGTTTTCAGTCTTTTGATTATTTCGCTTGTATGGGGATTTACCGACCAAATGGTGGCATTGTTTAACAGTGAACATTCGATAAAGATGGCAGAATATGCATTTACAGGAATGCGGCTTTATGTGATCGGATTTTTGTTTGCCGGTTTCAATATTATCGGAACCGGATATCTGAGTGCATCGGAGCATGCAAAAGAGGCGTTTACGGCCTCTGTCTGCAGAGGCTTTGTGGCAATCGCGGTGTGCTCCGTGATTTTATCGCATATCTTTGGAATCCGTGGTGTCTGGCTGTCATTTATGGCTGCGGAAGCACTGACGGCGGGGATTACGGCGTGGGCACTTCTGAAGGATCGCAAAAAGGAGGTTTTGGCATGAAGTATTATAAGAAAGAACCCAAAACGATGGATGCAGATCCGATGCGTCTTTTGGTTTCTGCCATACTGGCATTTACCGTGATGCTTTTTATCAATGGGTTTGTTGGAAGTATGGGTGGATTTCCTGCGTTTGTTGCATTTACGCTGGTGTTTTTCCGGATACGGACCCGTGCAGGTATGGAAAATGGAGGGATGCAGCAGAAATTGTCGGACCGTCAGATCACAGGGCGGCTGTTGTGGAAATATGCTGTTGGTTATCTGGTTTTATGGGGAATTTTAAGAATTGCATTTCTGATTTCCAGGGTTACCGGATGGGGAAATATCAATGGAGCTTCTGCATTGGAATATGTTCGGCAGATGTGGAACACATCATTTTTGGAAAAATGGGCATATTTTTTTGCGGGGATGATCATGTTTGCGTTTGTGCTTTCACTGTTTCCGCTTGCTGTAATCCGGGAAAAGGTGCGGTGGATTCGCTATGCACTGGTTGACGGTGCGGTGTTTGCACTGGTATGTCTTGGAATTAACGGCGTCTGTCGTTTGAAATTTGAACAGAAATCATCAGGCAGAGCAACATGTCTGATCGATCATCTGCTGCTTTGCGGCCGGATGCGGACCTGGCAGGAAATCACCTGCCTGCTGGCAATGGTTGTTTTTATTCTTGTCATCGGTGCATTTGTATTTAGTTATGCATCCAGACAGTATGCGATTAAAAATATGGACGGAATACCGGCATCCGGCGGGAAAGAAGAATCGCGCAGACACCGGATGATCCGAAAGATTGTGGCGGTTGGCTGCAGCATTGCGGCTGTTGCAATTGTTGTCGTGATAGTACTTCTGATGCCGAAAGATACCGCAGGGGATTATACGAAGGTCGCAGAATTTCTGACTAAGGATACGTGCATGGCACCGATGGCATATGGTGATGTGGTCTATGTACCGGTCAATGAGGATCCGGACCTGGAGAAAAACGGAACTGCCCAGGGCTATCTGGCAGAGCGTGGAGAGCGCTGCGACAGCCGGTTTTATCAGCTTGCAATTGCAAATTTATTGTATACAGATCCATCTGGGAAAACAAATCTTGTGCAGGCATACGGAACAGATGGAGGAACGTATGCACCGGTGGCATCGGTGGAAGCCGATAAGGCATGGGAAAAAGACGATGTGTTTCTGCTCTGGGACGAAGACTGGGTTTCCGAATCAGCATATTCGCATGAGCCGACAGGCTATGTGGCATGTCCGGCAGATCTGATACAGGGACTGCGGATGCAGTTCCCGGAAGTGACATATCGTGTTTCGGATTTTTCAGATTACGATGCTTATTTTACGCTCCGGGGATATAAAACCATGGACCAGGCCCTGGAGAAAGATCCGGAGGACGGAGACTGGGTTGGCTGTATTCTGGTAAAGGATAATAAATTTTATTTTGGCAGTTACGAAAATCAGATTACGGGCATCTGTCTGCAGCAGCTTCGGAAAGTGCTTGGAGGAAATGCAAAATAAAAAAGGAAATCAGGAAAACACGCAGAATATATAATATGTAGAGTTGTTTGAAATATTGTAAGGATTTTGGCGGTTTGTGCCGCAGAAATGAGCAGAATATGACAATTCGGGAAAGAATAGAACAGATAGAAGTGGATACTTTAAGTCCATATGCCTGCCTGTCCATAAACTCAAGGGGCAGAGACCGGGAGGAACCGCAGTGTGATATCCGTCCGGTCTTTCAGAGGGACCGTGACCGCATCCTGCACAGTAAGTCTTTCCGGAGACTGAAAAGTAAGACACAGGTTTTTCTCACACCGATGGGAGATCATTATCGGACGCGGCTGACACATACGCTTGAAGTATCGCAGAATGCGCGGACCATTGCGAAGGCGCTCCGCCTGAATGAAGATCTGGTTGAGGCGATAGCACTGGGACATGATCTTGGGCATACACCATTTGGACATGCAGGAGAATTTCTGCTGAATCAGGTGTATGAAGGCGGGTTCCGCCACAACGAACAGAGTGTCCGCATTGTAGAAAAACTGGAAAAAGACGGAAAAGGACTGAATCTGACATGGGAGGTCCGGGATGGAATTTTAAACCATCAGACACGGACGATTCCGCATACACTGGAAGGAAAGATTGTGCGCCTGTCTGATAAGATAGCATATGTCAATTCCGATATTGATGATGCGATCCGCGCAATGATTCTGGATGAGGAAGATATTCCAGTGGAACTACGCCGTACGCTGGGATTTACCACGAGAGAGCGCTTAGATCACCTGATCCACGATATCATCAGCAACAGTATGGGAAGAGACGATATCATTATGTCGGATGAGACAGCGGAGGCGCTGCGGGATCTGCGTTTGTTCATGTTTGAACATGTATACCGGAACCCAGTCGCAAAAGGCGAGGAAGTAAAAGCTAAGGCTATGCTGGAGCAGATGTATTATTTTTATATGGATCACATCGAGCAGCTGCCGGCAAAGTTATTAAAAATGCTGGACGAGGGGGAAGATAAGGGACGCATTGTCTGTGATTATATTTCCGGAATGACGGACAAGTATGCGATCACCAAATTTAAAGAAAATTTTATGCCGCAGGCATGGAAAGTGGATGGATATTGATGACTAGAGAAAGGAGGGGATTTCCACGCCGTATTTTTCAGATGATCTGATTGAGGAGGTACGTTCCCGCAATGACATCGTGGATGTGATCGGCGGGTATGTACGTCTGCAGAAAAAAGGAAGTACATATTTTGGGTTATGCCCCTTTCATAATGAGAAGACGGGATCATTTTCCGTTTCTCCGAATAAACAGATGTATTACTGCTTTGGATGTGGTGCGGGAGGCAATGTTTTCACATTTCTGATGCAGTATGAAAATTATACCTTTACCGAAGCGATGCAGGTACTTGCCGATCGTGCGGGAATTGAACTTCCCAAGCAGGAGATGACCGGTGCACAGAAACGTGAGGCGGACAAGCGCACGAAGCTGCTGGAGATTAACAAAGAAGCCGCAAAGTATTTTTATAAACTTCTGCGCAGCCCGAGAGGGGAAAAAGCATATGCGTATTTCCGTAAGCGGGAGCTGTCGGATGAAACGATGCGCAAATTTGGCCTGGGCTATTCGGATCAGTACAGCGATGATCTCTATCGCTATTTAAGACATATGGGATATGACGATGCGCTGCTGAAAGAGTCGGGGCTTGTCTCCATCGATGAGGTGCGCGGAGGCCATGACAAATTCTGGAATCGTGCCATGTTTCCGATCATGGATGTACATAACCGGGTGATCGGATTTGGCGGGCGTGTCATGGGCGAAGGGGAACCGAAGTATCTGAATTCGCCGGAGACGAAGATTTTTGACAAGAGCCGGAATCTGTATGGATTAAATATTGCAAGGACAACCAGAAAACCGCAGCTGCTTTTATGCGAGGGATATATGGATGTCATTGCACTGCACCAGGCAGGCTTTGACAATGCGGTGGCCTCTCTTGGCACATCGCTTACCAGTGGACATGCCAGTCTGCTGAAACGCTACACCAAAGAAGTGTATCTGACATATGACAGTGATGGAGCTGGGGTAAAGGCGGCACTCCGTGCAATTCCGATTTTAAAAGAAGTTGGAATTATCACGAAAGTCATAAACATGCAGCCGTACAAAGATCCGGATGAGTTTATCAAAGAACTTGGGGCCAAAGAATATCAAAAGCGAATCGATCAGGCAGAAAACAGTTTTCTGTTTGAAATCCGTATGTTGGAGCAGAATTATGATATGAATGATCCGGAGTCCAAGACGGCATTTTATAATGAGACGGCGCGGCGCCTTTTAGCCTTTCCGGAGGAGCTTGAGCGCAACAATTATATTCAGGCGGTCGCTGATAAGTACAGAATTGGCTTTGAGGATCTGCGAAAGCTTGTGAATAATTTGGCAATGGCAGGGAGCGGGATTACAAAGGCGGCTCCGTTAAAGAGCGGGATCCATGAAAAAAAGAAAGAGGATGGCATGAAGCAGTCGCAGAAGCTGCTTCTGACCTGGCTGATCGAAGACACACGGCTTTTTGACAGCATCAAAGGATGGATCACGGAGGATGATTTCACGGAACCGCTCTATCGCAAAGCAGCACAGGAACTGTTTGCCCAGTATAAAGAGAGCGGACAGGTGAATCCGGCGAAGATTATCAGCCGGTTTCAGGAGGAGGAAGAACAAAAAGAAATTGCGGGGCTTTTTAATGCAAAAATTCATGAAGTAGAGACAAAACAGGACAAAGAAAAAGCATTAAAGGAAACAATTGAGAGAATCAAGGAAAACAGTATTGATGTTCGAAGCCGGCAGTCAGATCCGAATGATCTGACGGTCGTTATGCAGCTGATCAATGAACAGAAGGAATTGGAGAAGCTGAAGAAAACGCATATTTCTATTGATTAGGGACAAAATAGAAAGTAACCTGAGAGGACGAAACGACATGGCAAAGAAAAAAGAAGAGAATGCAGCAGTGGAAACGGAAGAAACAAAGGCAAAGTTCAAAGAAAAATTGAAAAGTTTGCTGGAGCTTGGAAAAAAGAAACGGAACATTCTGGAATATCAGGAGATCAGTGACTTTTTCAAGGACATGGATCTTGATGAAGAAAAGATGGAAAAAGTGCTGGATTTTCTGGAAGCAAATAAAGTAGATGTCCTACGGATCAGTGACGCGGATGATGACGATGATGATATTATTCTGGACGACGAAGATGAGGTAGAAGTAGAAAAGATTGATTTGTCGGTTCCAGAGGGGGTAAGCATCGAAGATCCGGTACGTATGTACTTAAAGGAAATCGGTAAAGTGCCACTGTTGTCTGCAGACGAAGAAATTAAGCTGGCACAAAAGATGGAAGCCGGAAGTGTAGCGGTTGAAAAAATTCCGATTCTCAAAGAACGTCTGGCGGAAACGGAAGATGCACAGGAAAAAGAAGAAATACAGGCGGAAATTAAGGCATTACAACTGGATGCTGACCGTGGATCGGATGCAAAAAAACGTCTGGCAGAGGCCAATCTGCGTCTGGTAGTCAGTATTGCCAAGCGTTATGTTGGCAGAGGCATGCTGTTTTTGGATCTGATTCAGGAGGGAAATCTTGGATTGATCAAGGCAGTGGAAAAATTTGATTACCGCAAGGGATATAAGTTCTCTACCTATGCGACGTGGTGGATCCGTCAGGCAATCACACGTGCAATCGCGGATCAGGCAAGAACCATCCGTATTCCGGTGCATATGGTAGAAACAATCAATAAACTGATCCGTGTCAGCAGACAGCTGTTGCAGGAACTTGGACGGGAACCTACGCCGGAAGAGATTGCAGAAGAAATGAAGATGCCGGTAGACCGCGTGCGGGAAATTTTGAAAATTTCGCAGGAGCCGGTTTCCTTAGAAACGCCGATTGGGGAAGAAGAAGATTCCCATCTGGGTGATTTTATCAAAGATGATAATGTACCGGTACCGGCAGATGCCGCAGCCTTTACCCTGTTAAGGGAACAGCTTGAGGAGGTGCTTGGAACACTGACCGAGCGGGAACAGAAAGTGCTGACTCTTCGTTTTGGTCTGGAGGATGGACGGGCCAGAACGTTAGAGGAAGTTGGAAAAGAGTTCAATGTCACCAGAGAGCGAATTCGTCAGATTGAGGCAAAAGCGCTCCGCAAGCTTCGCCATCCAAGCAGAAGTCGTAAGTTAAAGGATTATTTAGAGTAACATGATGAAATTATCGAGGAGAATGAAAGCAGTGGCTTCCATGGTCACAACCGGCGGTATCCTTGCGGATATCGGAACAGACCATGCATATGTACCGATTGCGCTGGTACAGAGGCAGAAAATAAAGGGAGCCATTGCAATGGATATTAATGAGGGACCGCTTGCCCGGGCACAGGAACATATCCGGGCAGCCAGGCTGGAGGAATATATACAGACCAGACTTTCGGACGGGGCAGAGGCACTGCTTCCCAATGAAGCGGATTCCATTCTGATTGCAGGAATGGGTGGAGAACTGATTCTGCATATTCTGACGGAAGGCGAATCCGTCTGCAGTACAGCCAAAGAATTGATTTTGCAGCCACAGTCTGAAATACATAAGGTCCGGGAATATTTGCGTCAGCATCAGTATAAGATTGAAGATGAAGATATGGTCTGCGAAGAAGGAAAATATTATCCGATGATGCGCGCCGTAAAAACAGAACAGGATGAAACGTGGAACCGCTTAAATGATCAGACAATTGCAGTCTGTGATATATACGGACCGCTTCTTCTGAGAAATGGGAATCCGGTGCTGCGCCGGTTTCTGGTGCGCCAGCACGGGCAGCTGACTAAGATTTTGCAGACACTTGAAGCACAGAAGGAATCGGAGCAGATCATACAACGTATTGCAGAAGTACAGGAAAAATTACAGCAGAATGAATCTGCATATACAATTTTGGGGGCGATAAAAAGTGCAGGAATTTGAGATTACATTGGAAACAGCACCAGGAAAAAGCGAAGTGGTTCTGATCCCGGAGCAGACAAAACTGGAACAGATTGCAAAACAATATCAGAAAAATTATAAAGACAGAATTGTTCTGGCGTGTGTGGACGGAAGACTGCGGGAACTTTCAAAAGTGGTGAAGGCACCCGGTAAAGTTTCGTTTCTGACCATGACAGACAGGGACGGCAAACGCACCTATCGCAGGAGTATGACCCTTTTATTGCAGAAAGCGGCAGAAAATCTGTGGGAGGATCAGGTAAAAATCCGGGTGTATTATTCACTGGGAGAAAGTTATTACTGCGAGCTGCATGGAACTGCAAATGATGCAGCGACTGTGCAGGCACTGCGTGCAGAGATGCAGCGTCTGGTAGAGGCCGATTTACCGATCAAGAAATGCAGTGTAAAAACAGAAGATGCGGAACAGCTGTTTCATGATAAGGGAATGAAGGACAAAGAGCGGCTTTTGCATTATCGCAGAAGTTCGCGTGTCAATATTTATGAGCTGGACGGACATCAAGACTATTATTACGGTTATATGGTTCCGTCTACGGGCTACCTCGGTGTGTTTGATCTGGAACTGTATGAAGACGGCTTTGTTCTCCTGTTCCCGAATAAAAAGGGAGATGAGGTGGAACCGCTTCATACCTCCAATAAACTGTATCACACATTAAAAGAGTCACGCAGCTGGAGCCGTATGCTGGACGTCGGAACGATCGGTGCGCTCAATGATGCAATTGCATCCGGAAAGGGCGAGCAGATTATTCTGCTTCAGGAAGCGTTGATGGAGGAACGGATTGGTTCCCTGGCAGCACAGATTGCAGAGAAAAAGGGGATCAAATTTGTCATGATCGCAGGCCCGTCTTCTTCCGGAAAGACGACATTTTCCAACCGCCTGTCGATTCAGCTTCTGGCAAAGGGAAGAAAACCACATCCGATCAGTCTGGATGATTATTATGATGACAGGGAGCGGTGTCCGAGGGATGCAGACGGAAACCTCGATTTTGAATGTCTGGAGGCACTGGATGTCAAACAGTTTAATGAGGATATGACCCGTCTTCTGGCCGGGGAGGAAGTGAATATGCCTTCCTTTAATTTCAAGACGGGAAAGAGGGAATACCGTGGCAGAACCCTGCAGCTGGGAGAAAATGATATTCTGGTCATTGAGGGAATTCATGGCCTGAATGATAAGCTGTCGTATACGTTGCCGGCAGAAAGTAAGTTTAAAATTTATATTTCTGCGCTGACGCAGCTGAATATTGATGAACACAATCCGCTGTCCACGACGGACTGCCGTCTGCTTCGCCGGATTGTGAGAGATGCAAGAACCCGTGGGACGACGGCACAGGAGACCATTGCGATGTGGAAATCTGTGCGAAGAGGAGAAGAAAAGAATATTTTCCCATTCCAGGAGAGTGCAGATGTTATGTTTAATTCGGCGCTTCTTTATGAAGTCGCAGTATTAAAAGTATATGCAGAACCGCTGCTTTTTCAGATTCCGCGTGACAGCGCAGAATATCTGGAAGCAAAGCGTCTGCTTAAGTTCCTGGATTATTTTCTGCCACTTCCGACAGAAGGAATTGCACAGAGTTCCCTGGTGCGGGAATTTGTCGGTGGCAGCTGCTTTAATGTATAAAAATACTGCAGACTTTACTGCTTGAACCTTATTAGAAACTGTGTTATAGTGGTAAAGCATCTTATGATGGAGGACAGGTGATCGCGGCTGCAGGTGTCGAAAGACCGCAGGTGAGGAAAGTCCGGGCTTCACAGGGCAGGATGCCGGTTAACGGCCGGTGGAGGAAACTCTAAGGAAAGTGCAACAGAAATATACCGCTATAAGGAGGTGCATCACAGATGCGCCTCAATAGTAAGGGTGGAATGGCAGTGTAAGAGACTACCGCCTCGCTGGTAACAGAGAGGGCACATGTAAACCCCATTCGAAGCAAGACCGAAACAAAGCGTTGACGTGGCCCGCCAGCTTTAGGTAGGTCGCTTGAGACGGTTGGCAACAATCGTACTAGATAGATGATCACCCAACGACATAACCCGGCTTATCGTCTGGCTTACGCTTTTAAATTTTTCTTCCTGCTTACACATCGAAGCAGCCACCACCAACAAATTCCCGTAAAATCGAATTCGTCGGAATATTCGTCACTTCCATTCCAAGGAAATAATCCAAAAACTTCAACAAACGTTTTGCCTCATAATATTCATCGCACTCTTTTGGTACTGAGAACAAAAGCGGCTCCGCATACTGTTTAATCACACTCAGCTCATAAATCAGTGCAGAGTTAAACATCACATCTGCCTCTTCCTGATATGGGAAGATATATTTTTCTTCGCCACGCCGTACCGACGGCCACATCGCGATCGTCTCACGCGCATCATTTCCTCGTGTACGCGCATCCCGGACGATCCGCCGGATCAGTCTTCCATCTGTCGTAGGAATCCGGTTATGGTCATCAATGTTGATCTGTGTGAGTGCACTAATATAAATCTTGAATTTGCTATCATCCGAAAGACCTTCTGTCATCCGTGGATTTAATGCATGAATACCTTCTGCTACCAGCAC
>DLQV01000011.1:1083-1257 GCA_002474415.1 Lachnospiraceae bacterium UBA7598 | reverse complement strand
CTGCATTCAATTTAAGCTTTTTGCCTTTGTATTCCTTTCTTCCCTGTTTGAAATTAAAAGTTGGGATTGGGATTTCTTCTCCAGCAAGCAGTTTTTTCATATCCGCATGGAACAGATCAAGATCCATCGCCTCAATACACTCGAAATCATAATTTCCGTTCTCATCTTTCGGCG
>DLQV01000011.1:0-1059 GCA_002474415.1 Lachnospiraceae bacterium UBA7598 | reverse complement strand
CGGCGTATGCTCCCGGTCAACAAAATAATTATCGAGTGCAAGTGGATATGGCCGTAATCCATGTGCGCGAAGCTGCACACTCAACCGATGTGAAAATGTCGTCTTACCAGAAGAACTCGGTCCTGCAATCAGAACAATCTTCTTTTCTCCCGCGCGGATCATATCGGCGATCTGCGCAATCTGCTTTTCCTGTAATGCCTCATGCACAAGCATCAGTTCCCGGATATCACCCTTTGTAATACACTCATTCAACTGTCCAACGTTGCTGACATCCAGTGTCTGACTCCAGTCATCCGACGTCTTCAGTACAGAAAATAATTTCTCCTGTGGTTCAAACTCCGGTATAATCTCCGGTTCTTCCCGTGTTGGCGCCATCAACATAAATCCTGTATCATATGGAACGAGATCATAACAGGTTATATATCCGGTTGATGGTACCATATACCCATAGAAATAATCCTCATAATCTTCAATACTATACAGGTTTGCCTTAGACACACGTCTGTATCGGAATAAGCGTTCCTTATCAAAGCGTCCCTGTTTTGCAAACCGCTGTACCGCTTCCTCTGTGGAAACCGATTCCTTGATGATTGCGATGTCCTTACGAACCAATTCATTCATACGGTTTTTCACACGGAACAAAATATCCTTTGTCACCGGAACCTCTTCTGACACCATGCGGCCGCCCTCACGGGAATTCTTCAGCAATCTGCAGTAATATCCCTTGCCCAGCGAATACATCACCTTTACACTGTAGCCACTTCCCATAACATCAGAAAATGCTTTTACCATAAGAAATGTCAGACTTCGCTTATACGTATCCATGCCAATTACCGAAGTCTTTTCTACAAGCTTCAATTCTACATCGCGGTCTAACAGCTTTCCCAGCTCACAAAGCTTTCGATTGCAGAATGCAAGCACATACTTCTGCTTATTTTCCTGCATATGCGCGTGCACAAATTCCGTGATTGCCGAAAACTTATCCACCTCATACACTTTTCCGTCCATCGTGACCTTGATTTTTTCCATAACACCCACTCCTTTCACGCGCACCTACAA
>DLQV01000114.1:21351-27952 GCA_002474415.1 Lachnospiraceae bacterium UBA7598 | reverse complement strand
ATACTTGACAAGTATACCGAGCTTCATCCAAATGTAAAGTTTGAAGCAATTCCGGCGGGCTGGGATGGTTATTTTGATAAGCTTTCGACACAGGCAGCTTCCGGTTCCATGCCGGATATTGTACAGATGGATTATCTGTATCTTTCTACTTATGCAAAGAATAATTCTATTACAGATCTGCAGTCCTATGTGGATGACGGAACCATTGATGTTTCGCAGATTGCGGATGCGGATATCAATGCAGGAAAAGTAGATGGAAAGCTTGCGGGACTTGTCGGAGGTACCGGTACAATTGCCATCGGATACAATCCGGACGTGTTTAAAGAAGCCGGTCTGGAGGAGCCAAACCAGGACCCTGATGATCCATGGACCTGGGATGACTTTGTAAAAGATGCAAAGACGATTAAAGAAAAAACCGGAAAATACGGTGTCTGTTCTGGAAGCGTGGATGACACCAATATATTTAACTATTGGGTAAGACAGCATGGGCAGAAACTGTTCAGCGATGATAATAAATCTCTTGGATATGATGATGATCAGATTCTGGTGGATTATCTGGATATGTGGAAAGACCTGATGGATGCGGATGCGGAACCGGATCCGGATGAATATACACAGCTTCAGTCTCTTGGACAGGAGTCCGGACCGGTAGTAACAGGAGATGCCGGAATGATTAATGAAAACAATAACTATGCAAGCAAGCTGAGTACGGTAAATGATAATTTGAAAGTTACGATTCCACCAGTATCCGAAACGAATACCAAAGCCGTATGGAATAAGCCGTCCTATATGCTTTGCATTTCAGAGTCATCAAAAGTAAAAGATGAGGCAGCAAAATTTATTAACTGGTTTATCAATTCAGAGGAATCCAATGACATCATGATGGCGGAGCGTGGTGTGCCAACACCGAAAAATGTAAGAGAAAAGCTGATGAATTCCGGAAAACTGAATCAGAAACAGAAGGAAATGTTTGAGTATGCGGAAACGGTAAAAGCTTATACCGGAGACACACCGGCACCGGACCCGATGGGTATTTCCGAGGTGGCAAAGAGTCTGCAGGATTGTGCGAACAGTGCATATTACGGACAGATTACAACGAAAGAAGCGGCAGAAAAATTCCGAAAGGAAGCAAATGAAATATTAGCACGTAACAATTAATAAAAGACCGGGCTGTTGGGACAGGATACTGTGGATCAACAGCCCATTTTTTAAGTGCAGGATAAATGAAGTTGAGAGATTTTGAAAATTCGGTTATTATTAGAAAAAAGGAGAATGAATAATGCGTAAAAAAATAAGAAACAGGTTTAATGACTCGAATATTTCAAAAAAAATGCTCATCGTTTATATTTGTTTTGCTATAGTGTTTTTTGTGATTGCATGGTCCTTGCTTCAGATCAGTTTTTCTATTTATTCCCAGAAGCTGTATGAAAAATCATTGCAGGAACTGGATTTCTTTTCCCAGAATATAAACAATGGACTGAAAGAAGCGGAAAGAATTAATTATAATATCAGTATGGATACCATGGTTCAGCAGACTCTTGCGGGAATGCTGGATATGAAATATCCTTCTGCATCGTATAATCAGAGATTATATAAGATGCGGAGTATTTTATTGAATGAGTATGATCCGCAAAGCTGTATACAGTCCATGATTTATATAGATCCCTATGGAAACCGCCAGGAAATGGGGACTTCTGCATGGACGATTTCGGATGAAAATATGAATGCCGTGATCCGGCAGGCAAAAGAGGCAAAAGGCGCTTATATTGCCTATGGACCGAGAAAGGACTGTCCGTATCTGATTGCCGGAAGAGAAATCAGAAATCGGTTGGATATGAGTATGACACCCATGGGGGTTTTACTGTTTGTCTGCGATATCAGTGGGGTGATCAGAGAAAATAAAGGACAGCTGGAGTCCTCACAGGCCTCTGTATATATATATTCCAAAGAAGGGATTGTATATCAGGATGAAAATGTGAAAACGCTGCATCTGATTCCGGAATATAAAAAGGAATCCGGTTACCGGGTCGTAAATGAAAACGGAAAAAATTATTTTGTCTGTTATCTGCATGCGGAAAAAACGGGGTGGATGTATGTCAATTATTTTCCATATTCGGATATCTACGGACAAGTGCAGACGATGCGCTATTTGCTCCTTTTGGGATTTGCAGCAGTTTCCTTTGTGTTGATTTTATGTATGAAAAAGATATCTTATGTAATCACGAAGCCGTTGGAGCATCTGACAGAATCTATGCAGATTGTGGAGAGCGGGAATTTTAAAGAGGCAAAAGAAATTCTCACAGAAACCAGAAGAAAAGATGAAATTGGAATTCTGACGAGAGAGTTCCGGGTCATGGTAGAAAAAGTGGATGATTTAATTCAGGAAAATTATCAGAAACAGCTGGTATTAAAGGATACCAGATATAAAATGCTTCGGGCACAGATCAATCCGCACTTTTTGTATAATACATTAAATGTGATTCACTGGATGATCCGCGCGGGGCGGAATGAGGAAGCAGGAAAGATGATTGTGGAACTTGGAGCGATTCTGCATTATTCCTTTGCAAGGGATCTTTATGCAACGGTAAAAGATGAGATTGATATGGTAACAAGTTTTATAGTCATACAGCAGATACGGTATCAGGGAAGGATTGAATTTTGCGTGGAAACGCATGGAAAACTGGATTGTTATATCGTACCACGGATGATTTTGCAGCCACTTGTGGAAAATGCCATCAATTATGGGGCAGAACCGGGACTGGAGTTGTGTTCGATTAAAGTCTGCGTGAAAGAAGAAGAACAGAAAATTGTTATGTCGGTCACGGATACGGGAGTCGGTATGTCAAAGGAGGAACTTCAGGCAGTACAAAGTATGCAGTTTGTTCCGAAAGGGCATGGAATTGGATTGAAAAATATTACGGAACGATTGCGTATGGATGATGAAAACAGTGTATTTTCCATAGACAGTGAGATTGGAAAGGGAACCTGTGTGCGGATAGAAATTCATAAAAAAGCGAAGGAGAATGAAAATGTATAAATTGATGATCGTGGATGATGAACAGATAGAACGTGAGGGTATGGCACAATTTATCCCCTGGAACAAATATGACATAGAACTGTGCGGAACTGCGTGGAATGGGTTGGACGCATTTGAGCAGATTCAGAAAAATAAACCGGATATCGTACTGACAGATATTAAAATGCCGGTTATGAATGGGATTGAGCTGATAGAAAAGCTGACGGAGAATTATCCGGAGATAAAAATTATTGTCCTGTCCGGATATGGGGAATATGAATACACCGGTCAGGCGATGGAACTTGGTGTGCGGCATTACATATTAAAGCCATGTGACGAAGAAAAAATTGTTACTGTGATGAATGAAGCAAAAAAGGAAGTAGAAGAATACAGAACTAATCAGATCAAGCAGGAAGAATATCATACGATTCGCAGAAAATTACTTCCACATGCCAAAGAAGAGATGTTTCGTGGATTGTTTAAAAACCGGAAACTTTCCGAAGAGGAAATGCAGCTGCTGAAAGAAGATATTCCGGAAAGAGGAGTAGCAATGAAGCTGCTTGCAATGAAAAATCCGGTTACAGGATTTGAATATCTCGAACAGTTTATTCTCGGTAATATTCTCGGAGAGTGTCTGGGCATGAAAAAAATGCCGTTATTTACATCAGAAGATGATATGGTGTTTTTCCTTGTACAGGATACCACGGATCAGAATATGAAATCTGCGGTAGAGAAAACCCTGCAGGAATTTGCGCGGCTGAAAACGAAAAAGATTACGACTGCTGTCAGTGTAACGGGAGATATTAGTCAGCTGAAGGAATTACATGCGCAGATTATGTATCTGTTTGCATTGGGGGAGGGCGAACGGAATACATATTTATGTTATCCGGAATCCAAATCCAATGAGGAAAAAAGTACGTATTATTTTGCGTTTGACAGAATTCGAAATGCAAAAACATTTGATGAAATTCTGTTTGAGATTACGATTGCATTGAAAAAGATGGAAGAAAGAAAGTTATCCCTGTGCCAGAAACAGAAAATCTGCAGGGCATTTACCATGACCTGGAAAATTCAAATCCGCAGAGAAGACATGGAAAACATAGATTGTGAGGAAGCAGACGAAGCAGGTCTGCTGGAAGATATTGCGGTCTGGACAGGACAGGCACTTGGAATTTATCAGACAGGAAAAGAAGCAATGCGTATGCAGCATATACTGACGGTTATTTACCAGAATATCGGAAACACGGCGTTAAATATCCAGTATATGGCAAAGAATGTCCTGTTTATGAACGAAGATTATTTTGGACGGATTTTTATGCGGAATCAGAACATTAAGTTTTCTTCGTATCTGGAACAGTGCAGAATTGAGATGGCAAAAAGGCTTCTTGTTTATAACCCGGATATGAAAATTGCGAATCTGACGGAACTGGTCGGGTATCCGCAGGATGGACAGTATTTTTCCAAAGCATTCCGGAAAGTTTGTGGAAAAACGCCATCGGAATATAAAGAACAGTTGAAAAAAATCGGTTAAGAATGAAAATGGAAAGTCGAATTTCTTCAAAAGAGATATCTGATTCTTCCATTTTTATTTTTTTATGATTCTTTTATAATAATTTCATAAAATAAATGCAACAAGAAAAGGAGAAGTGCATATGAAAAAGAGAATGAAACAGGTATTTGCTATGTTATTAGCAGGAACAATGGCTTTATCCGTAGCTGCGTGTGGAAGCTCCGGCGGTGACAGCGGGGATACGTCAAAGGCTGACGGCAGTTCCGGAAAAGATCAGGTAACGATTAAAATTACCTGGTGGGGAGGAGATGCAAGACACGAATCCACACAGAAGGTACTGGATCTTTACACAAAAGAAAATCCGAATGTGAAATTTGAAGCGGTTCCGGCAGGCTGGGATGGATATTTTGAAAAACTTTCCACACAGGCAGCATCCGGAAGCATGCCGGATATCGTACAGATGGACTACCTGTACATATCCACTTACGCAAAAAATAATTCACTGGCAGATTTACAGTCTTATGTGGACAGTGGTGTGATTGATACCAGCAAGATTGATGAGAGCATTATGAATACAGGTTCTTCTGATGGAAAACTTGTTGGTGTGCCGCTCAGTACAACGGCACTTGCGGTTACCTATAATCCGATTGTTTTAGAGTCGGCAGGGGTAGAGGAACCAACAGATGACTGGACCTGGAGTGATTACATTGATATGAATAAGAAAGTATCGGAAAAGACCGGTCAGCCGAGTGCACTTGCAGCAACGGCAGGAATTTTCGGTGATGTCAATATCTTTAATTACTGGGTACGTTCCAATGGTGGCAGCTTATTCAACGAGGATGGTACCGGGCTTGGATATGACGATGACAAAATTGCAGCAGATTTCTTTAAAATGTGGAAAGAAATGTCTGATGACAATGTAGCACCGGATGTTGATGAGCAGACACAGATTGCATCCCTTGGAAAAGAAGGACTTCCGATTGTAAAGGATGAGGCTGCAACAGATATTGAGTGGAATGCATTCCCGACAACCGTAAGTGGAGTGAACGGAAATTTAAAACTTGCTGTTATGCCGGATGCAAAGGACAAAGGCTTATGGTTAAAGCCGGGTATGTTCTTCAGTGTGGCTGAAAGCTCTAAAGTAAAAGATGAATGTGCAAAATTTATCAACTGGTTTATCAATTCCGAGGAAGCAAATGATATTATCCTTGGAGAGCGTGGAACCCCTGTTTCTTCCGATATCCGTGAGTATCTGGTAGATGGTGGAAAGCTGACCACACAGCAGAAAGATGCATTTGACTATACGGATAAGATTGCAGATATGGTTGGAGAAACTCCGGCTCCGGATCCAAGCGGAATTGCAGAGGTAAATGAAGCATTTGCAACTGCAGGAAACAGTGTATTGTACGGACAGCTTTCACCGGAAGATGCGGCAGCACAGTTCCGTGAAAAGGCTACAGAGATTCTGAAACGAAATAATGCAAAATAAATAAAACAAAAGGGGGAAGCATTCCTTCCTCCTTTTGAAAAGATGGAGGCTTTAGATGAAAAAAAAGGCAATAGGAAAAAACATCTATAAAAAACAGGACAATATAGCCGGTTATGTGATGCTGGCACCGTGGATGTTTGGATTTATCCTCATGTGGTTCATTCCGATGTTGATTTCCATTTATTATTCATTCACAGATTTTAATTTGCTCAATCAGGCAAAAATCATTGGGTTCAGTAACTATATCCGTATTTTCACGCAGGATGAAATGTTCTGGCAGGCATTGAAGGTTACATTTATTTATGTATTGTTCCTTGTGCCTCTTCGACTGGCATTTGCGTTGTTTGTCGCAATGCTCCTGAATAAAAAGCATCACTGTCTGGGATTATACCGTACCATTTATTATATTCCTTCCATTATCGGTGGAAGTATAGCGGTTTCTATCGTATGGAGACAGATTTTCGGAAATCAGGGTGTTGTAATGTCATTGCTTTCCGCACTTGGCATTGTACAGAAGAATTCCCTGCTGGGTAATCCGAAAACAGCACTTGGAGTTATTATTCTCATGGGTGTATGGCAGTTTGGA
>DLQV01000114.1:9464-21297 GCA_002474415.1 Lachnospiraceae bacterium UBA7598 | reverse complement strand
AAGCAGATTCCGGGTTCTTTATATGAATCCGCAATGGTTGATGGTGCGAAACCATGGACTATGTTTATTAAGATTACACTCCCGATGCTGACACCAACCATTTTCTTCAACCTGATTTTACAGATTGTAAATGGATTCCGTGTATTTACAGAGAGTTATGTTATCACAGATGGTGGTCCTCTCAACAGTACATTATCTTATGTATTATATCTGTACCGCAGAGCGTTTACATATTTTGATATGGGTTACAGCTGTGCACTGGCATGGATTCTGGTAATTATTATTGCTGTATTTACCATTGTATTATTCAAAACGCAGAATAACTGGGTACATTACGAGACTGGAGGAGACGAATAATGGTTGGAATGAAAAAAGCAAAAAAAATAAATTCAGTGTTGTTTCATGTGCTGACATGTGGAATTGGTCTGCTGATGATCTATCCGCTTTTATGGCTGTTTGCAAGTTCCATGAAAAGTAACGATACCATGTTTAAAAATGCGTATTCCCTGATTCCACAGACTTTTGATATGGTAACCAATTATAAAAGTGCCTGGGCAGGTGTCGGAGGAGTGTCATTTCTGACATTCCTCGGCAATACCGTACTGGTAACTGTGGTCGGTGTGATCGGCTGTGTCATGGTTTCACTGTTTGCAGCCTATGCATTTACAAGAATCAAATTTAAGGGATCGAACTTCTGGTTTTCCTGTGTTATGATTACCATGATGATTCCGTCACAGGTTATGGTTGTGCCACAGTATATTATTCTGAAGAAATTACATCTGATTGATACAAGAATTGCTTTGATTCTCCCATGGTTTTTCGGAGCTGCATTCTTTATCTTTATGCTGGTTCAGTTTTTCCGTGGCGTACCGAAAGAACTGGATGAAGCAGCCGAAATCGATGGTTGCGGAAGAATCGCAATCCTGTTTAAGATTCTTGCACCGGTTGTAAAACCGTCCATCATCACAGCATCCATCTTTGCATTTTACTGGATCTGGCAGGATTTCTTCCAGCCACTGATCTTTATGAGTACAACCAAGAAATTTACATTGTCACTGGCACTGAATATGTTCCTTGATCCAAGTACTTATAACAACTACGGCGGACTCTTTGCAATGTCTGTATTATCATTGCTGCCGACCATTATTTTCTTTATTATCTTCCAGAGATATCTGGTAGATGGTATCGCAATGGATGGTATTAAGGGTTAATGTTTATGAACGGGAGAAATCCCGTTCTTAAACTCTTTGGGAGAAATTCCAAATTCCTTTTTAAAGGCTCGGTAAAATGCAGAGTAATCCTGAAATCCATAGGATTCATAAAAAGATGTAACACAGGAATCCGACAGCATCGCATTTTTACAGACAGCAAGCCTTTTTTTAAGAACATACTGGTGAAGAGAAATCCCGGTATTTTCCTTGAATACATGGGAAATGTGATATTTACTGACAAAAAAATGGGAAGCGATTGCTTCTAAAGAGAGGTCTTCTTCCAGATGATCTTCAATAAAAGAAAGCAGGTTCTGATACAGACTGCTTTCTTTTTTTGTGCGCTGCCGGTGTTTCTGGGCATACAACTGCCGGTTCAGATGCAGAAGAAGCTGCTGGACATACAAAGAAATCTGTTCTTCCCTGGCATAGTGGTCGGAATGCAGTTCTTCAATCAGCGCAATAATCTGTGCATGGATACTGTTTGCATCAATCCGGTCGTTGGACATAAGATAATGTTTTTTTTCGGCCTGCTGCAAAAGATATCCATAACGGTCGGATTGCTGCAAAAAGAAATCCATATAGCTTTTGCTGATCCAGAAAACAAAACGGCGGTAAGGAGTTCCGGGGTTGTTGATAATCGCGCGGTGCGGAATACCGGGAGGGAGAACTACCACGTCTCCATAGTGAAGAGGATAGCGTTTGTCTTCAATCTCGATTTCTACATTTCCTTCCAAAAAAAAATAAAATTCATAATAATTATGAGTGTGGCTGTCAACTTTTTTTAACCCCTGGTCACTGTAATAATAAATTTCAAAATCTTTGGAAATCATGTACTGTCTGGTACTGAATTCCGTCTGCAATTTTTTCTTCATTATAAGCCTCCCGTATCGTATCAGTTAGTATTTTAATTATAGAATAAAATCGCAACTTTTGCAATATAAGCAACAATCCATTCACTACCGTTTTCCGTGGGGAAAAGTTAAAATATTTACAACAAGAAAATCGTATGGAGGGACATAAAAATGGAAATGACATTACGCTGGTATGGATCAGAATTCGATACTGTAACACTGGAGCAGATCCGGCAGATTCCGGGAGTGAAAGGTGTAATTACTACATTATATGATACAAAACCGGGAGAGGTATGGAGCAGGGAACGCATCCGTGCCATGAAAGAGGAAGTAGAGGCAGCAGGACTTCATGTGTCAGGCATTGAAAGTGTCAATGTGCATGATGCAATCAAAACAGGAGTTCCGGAGAGAGAACACTACATTGATAACTATATTGAGACACTGGAAAATCTGGGAAAAGAAGATATTCATCTTGTCTGTTATAACTTTATGCCGGTGTTTGACTGGACGAGGACAGAACTTGCAAGAAAGCGTCCGGATGGATCTACGGTACTGGCATATAATCAGGCGGCAGTTGATGCACTGGATCCGGAAAAAATGTTTGATTCTATTGCAGGGGATACCAACGGCAGCATTATGCCGGGCTGGGAGCCGGAGCGTATGGCGCACATCAAAGAACTGTTTGCCATGTACAAAGATATTGACGATGAAAAATTATTTGAAAACCTGAAATATTTTCTGGAGCGTATTATGCCGGTATGCGACAAATATGATATCAACATGGCAATTCATCCGGATGATCCGGCATGGAGTGTATTTGGTCTTCCGCGCATTATCATCAACAAAGAAAATATTCTGCGCATGATGCATATGGTAGATAATCCTCATAATGGTGTGACATTCTGTTCCGGTTCCTATGGAACCAACCGGGAGAATGACCTTCCGGATATGATCCGCTCACTTAAAGGAAGAATTCATTTTGCACATGTGCGCAATCTGAAGTTTAATTCTCCTACGGATTTTGAGGAGGCTGCACATTTATCAGCAGATGGAAGCTTTGATATGTATGAGATTATGAAAGCACTGTATGAAATTGGTTTTGACGGCCCAATCCGTCCGGATCACGGAAGAATGATCTGGGGGGAGGTTGCCATGCCGGGATACGGTTTGTACGACCGTGCGCTTGGAGCCGCTTACCTCAATGGTCTGTGGGAAGCAATTGATAAACAGGAAAAGAGAAAATAAACATAAAATAAATTTTGTGTGGAAAGGAACGAGAATATGAAACTTACGAAACAGGGAATTTCCAATAAACAGGAATGGGAAAATAAAGGATACAGACTTCCGGAGTACTCCGTGGAAGATATGATTGAAAAAACGAAAGAACATCCATTCTGGATTCATTTCGGAGCCGGAAATTTATTCCGTGCATTTCATGCACGTGTGGTACAGCATCTGCTCAATCAGGGAGTCTTAGACCGGGGACTTGTGGTGGCAGAAGGATTTGATTATGAAATCATAGATAAGATGTATGCTCCGCATGAAAATCTTGGAATTGTAGCGACATTAAAATCGGACGGAACCATTGAAAAAGAAGTGGTAGCTTCTGTGGCAGAAGCTCTCCCTCTTGATTCTTCGAACAAAAGTGCATACAGCAGACTGGAAGAAATTTTTGCGGCAGATTCCCTGCAGATGGCAACCTTTACCATAACAGAAAAGGGATATAGTCTGGTTAACGGAAAAGGTGAAACAATGCCGGATGTGGCAGAGGATTTTGTAAACGGACCGAAACAGCCGAAAAGCTATATGGGCAAGGTGGCAGCTCTTTTATATGCCCGTTACAGGGCAGGGGAAAAGCCAATTGCCATGGTAAGTACGGACAACTGTTCCCACAATGGTGACAAATTATATGCAGCGATCGATACATTTGCAAAAGAATGGGAAAAAAATGGTGTGGCAGATGGCGGATTTGAAACGTATGTTCATTCTGATAAAGTTTCTTTCACCTGGAGCATGATTGACAAGATTACACCACGCCCGGATGCACAGGTAGAAGAAACCTTGCGTGCAGACGGGGTTGAAGAACTGGACCCGGTGATTACCGGAAAGCATACTTATGTGGCACCGTATGTCAATGCGGAAGAAACCCAGTATCTTGTAATTGAGGATCGTTTCCCGAACGGAAGAGAAAAATTAGAGGCGGCAGGGTTAATGTTTACGGATCGTGAAACCGTAGATAAGGTGGAAAAAATGAAAGTGTGTACCTGTCTGAACCCGCTTCACACAGCTCTTGCAATTTTTGGCTGCCTGCTTGGATATGAAAAAATTTCGGACGAAATGAAAGATCCGGATCTGAAAAAAATGGTAGAAATCATTGGATACAAGGAAGGACTTCCGGTTGTGGTTAATCCGGGTATTTTAAATCCGGAGGAGTTCCTTCGTACAGTCCTTGAGGTACGTCTTCCAAATCCGTTTATGCCGGATACTCCTCAGCGTATTGCAACGGATACATCCCAGAAACTGGCCATTCGTTTCGGAGAAACCATCAAGGCATATATGAAAAAAGATGCACATGCAGCGCAGGAGTTAAAATTGATTCCTCTGGTATTTGCAGGCTGGCTGCGGTATCTGATGGCAGTTGATGATAATGGAAAAGCATTTACATTGAGTCCGGACCCAATGCTGGAAGAACTTTGTCCTTATGTAAAGGATGTGGCGTGGAAGGATGCAGAAGCGGAGAAAAAGATCCTTCCGATTCTTGCAAATGAGAAAATTTTTGGTGTAAATCTTGCAAAAGCAGGATTGCTTCATCCGGTATGCAGCTGTTTTAAAGAACTGATCGCCGGAGAGGGTGCCGTACGCAAAACATTGCAGAAATATGTGGAGGAAAAATAATATGACAGTAGCAGAACAGATTCATAAACTTGCAATTGTTCCCGTAGTAGTACTGGATGATAAAAAGGATGCCCTGCCGCTTGCAAAAGCACTTTGTGAGGGAGGACTGCCATGTGCGGAGGTGACATTCCGTACGAAGGCTGCAAAAGATGCAATCCGTATTATGACAACGGAATATCCGGATATGGTTGTAGGAGCCGGAACGGTTCTGACAACTGGACAGGTAGATGAGGCGGTCGAAGCCGGAGCAAAATTTATTGTAAGTCCAGGATTTGATCCGGAAATCGTAGATTACTGCCTGCAGAAAAACATCCCTGTATTTCCGGGATGTGCAACAGCTTCTGAGGTTGCACAGGCTGCAAAGCGCGGACTTTCCGTTGTGAAATTTTTCCCGGCAGAGACTTCCGGTGGAATTGCAGCAATCAAGGCACTGGCGGCACCTTATGTCGGAATGAAATTTATGCCGACCGGCGGGATTAATCCGCAGAATGTGAAAAACTATCTGGAAAATGACTGTATAATAGCCTGTGGTGGAAGCTGGATGGTAAAAGGGGCACTCATTGCATCTGGTGATTTTGACACAATCCGGGAAAAAACAAAGCAGGCAGTTGCACTGGCGACTGAAGTGCGTGGCACAGAAAGGAATTAATGATGAAACAGTTTATGGATAAGGATTTTCTTCTGGAGACGGAAACAGCAAAAAAACTATTTCATACCTACGCAGAGCCAATGCCGGTGATAGATTATCACTGCCATATCGAGGCGAAGGAAATTGCAGAGGATATCAGATTTGACAATATTACACAGGTGTGGCTCGGCGGAGACCACTACAAATGGAGACTGATGCGCGCAAACGGAGTTGATGAGAAGTATATCACAGGCGACGCACCGGATCGGGAAAAATTTCAGAAATGGGCTGAGACACTTCCGCGGGCTGTCGGAAATCCTCTGTATCACTGGAGTCATCTGGAATTACAGCGTTATTTTGACTATTATGGTGTTTTAAATGGGGATACAGCAGAGGAAGTATGGCAGCTTTGCAATGCCAAATTGCAGCAGCCGGATATGTCTGCCCGTGGCATGATAGAAAAAGCACATGTGACGCATCTTTGTACGACTGATGATCCTGCGGATTCCCTTGAGTGGCATCAGAAACTGCGGGAGGACAAAACTTTTACAGTACAGGTTCTTCCGGCATGGCGTCCGGAAGCAGCCATGAAAATCAGGGATAAAGGATTTTCTGCATATATCAGACGTCTTTCCGCGGCTGCGGGAGAACCGGTTGACAGTTTTGCGGACCTGAAAAAAGCGTTAAATAACCGGCTGGCATTTTTCGATGCCATGGGATGCCGTGCAAGTGACCATAGTCTGGATTATGCCATGTATGTACCGGCATCTGAGGAAGAAGTGGAAGACATTTTTGCAAAGGCATTAAAGGGACAGGAACTTTCCTATGAAGAGGATTTGAAATACAAAACGGCATTTCTTCTTTTTATCGGAAAAGAGTATAAAAAGATGGGATGGGTAATGCAGCTGCATTACGGTGTAAAGCGTGATAATAATCAGAAGCTGCTGCGTTCCTACGGACCGAATGCCGGAGGTGACTGCATTGACAGTTATACACCGTCTGCCCAGCTGGCGGATCTGCTGAATGCTTTACAGGAAGAGGATGCTCTGCCGAAAACGGTGCTTTACAGTTTAAATCCGATTGACAATACGGCAATCGGTTCTGTGATTGGCTGTTTCCAGAACGGAGAGGAGCCGGGATATATACAGCAGGGAAGTGCGTGGTGGTTCAACGATAACCGGCAGGGAATGGTTGAGCAGATGACAGGTCTGGCAAATCAGGGACTGCTTGGAAACTTTATCGGTATGTTAACCGATTCCAGAAGTTTTGTTTCCTATCCAAGACATGAATATTTCCGTAGAATTATGTGCAACCTCATTGGAGGCTGGGTAGAAAACGGAGAGTATCCGATGGATGAGAAAATTCTGGGACAGATCGTACAGGATATTTCTTATAATAATACCAAACGCTATTTCCGTTTTACATAGAGGATGGTGCATATGAAAAAGACGTTATTATTTGGAGAACCGATGGCGCTTCTGATTGCAGAAGAAAGTGGACCATTGAAAAATTGTGAGCATTTTACAAGAAGTCTTTCCGGAGCGGAAGTTAATGTTGCAATCGGGCTGACCCGTCTGGGGCATTCCGTAGAATATCTGACCCGTCTGGGAGATGATCCGTTTGGACATTATATTGCGGAAGAACTGTTAAGACAAAATATCGGTACGGAACTGATTTCTTATGATGACGTTTTCCGTACGGGAATTCAGTTAAAGGAACGTGTGGAGGACGGGAGAGATCCGTATGCACCATATTACAGAAGAGGGTCCGCAGCGGCACACATTTCGGTAAATGAAATAGATGCCATNNCATCCCTGGTATCAGATTCCGCGACGGGCCGCTCACATACTCATCAACTGTCAATGATAACAGTTCCTCATTCCTCCGCCAACGACTCAGATCCAATTCAAATAACGCCTTGTCATTCTTCTCTCTGTCAATGAAATAGATGCCATAGATCTCAGTGACGTGGAACTGATCCATGTTACGGGAATTCCTCCTGCATTGTCACATCTTGCCAGATCAGCAACCTTCCGGTTGATGGAGCGTGCGAAGGAAAGACATATACCGCTGACGTTTGATCCGAATCTGCGGCCGGCACTCTGGGAAAATCATGAAACAATGGTAAGTGTGCTGAATGATCTGGCTTCATATGCGGATGTGGTTTTTCCGGGAATCGGAGAATGTAAAATACTGACAGGAACAATGGAAAAAGAGCAGGCAGCAGCTTTTTACCATATGCGCGGAGTCAGGCTAGTTGTAATTAAAGACGGCAAAAATGGTGCATTTGTATCGGAGAGGTTTAAAACGGGAGAATTCCGGCAGATCATGGTTCCGGGATTTCTGGTAGACCATGTGGTGGATACCGTCGGGGCCGGAGATGGGTTTGCGGTTGGCTTTTTAAGTGGATTGCTGGAAAAGTGTTCCATCGAAGAATGTGCAAAAAGGGCGAATGCCATCGGGGCATTGCAGGTGCAGCACAGAGGAGATAATGAAGGACTTCCGGACCGTGCGCAGCTAAAGGCTGCAATTTCTGAAATGAAACAACGTGCATAAAACATAAAATGCAGATAAGACGCATAGAATATTCCAAGAAAGAAAAAGCAGGAGTGTTCTGTGCGTTTTTCTGATTTATGCGAAAAAGAAGTGGTCAATGTAAAAGACTGCCGCTGTCTTGGCAGTGTCCGGGATCTGGACATTGACAAGGAGTGCGGGAAAATTCTGGCACTGATCGTTCCCGGACCGGGCAAGTATCTGGGCTGTTTTTGCAGAGACAGCGAATTTTTTATTCCATGGGCTAAAGTTATTCGGATAGGACCCGATATAATACTTGTAGAATTTGATGAAAAAGAAATGAAACGTCGGATAAAAGGATAAAATATTTGCACATTGACAGAAAACAGGAAAATTGTGTATTATAGTAATAGTCATATATTTTCGGATTGGGATTGGATGCAGGAGGAGAAATCCTATGAAATGTCCGTATTGCAGCAGTGAAAATACAAGAGTGATTGATTCGCGTCCTGCGGATGACAATAATTCGATTCGCAGAAGAAGACTCTGCGATGATTGCGGAAAGCGTTTTACCACGTATGAAAAGGTGGAAACGATTCCTTTGATTGTCATTAAAAAGGATAACAATCGTGAGCAGTACAACCGTACAAAAATTGAAAAGGGTGTACTTCTTGCCTGCCACAAGCGTCCGATCTCAGCGGAGCAGATTTCGAAACTTGTGGATGATGTGGAGATTGAAATCTTTAACCGTGAGGAAAAAGAAATACCGAGTGCGCTGATCGGTGAGATTCTTATGGATAAATTAAAGGATTTAGATCCGGTTGCCTACGTGCGTTTCGCATCGGTATACCGTGAATTCAAAGATGTAAACACGTTTATGAATGAGCTGAAAAAAATGCTCGGATGATTGTTGATTTTGTAACCAGAGGTGCTTATGAATATTTCGGGAATGCGCCCGTATGCGGGATTTTATGAGTACAATTCCATAAAGGCGGTTGAGCTTAGAAGCCAGCAGATTGCGGCAGTGCAGAATACCTCTGGGGATGAGGAATTTTCCGGTGGCGGTCAGCCGCAGGGACAGACACAGCCGAAGCGTCCGCAGACGTACAATGCATTTGATTATGCAAAGGAGTATCAGCCGGACGAAACGTATGAGCTGAAGGGAGCAGATAGTGATCTGGCAGGTCTGGATATGCAGAAAGCAATCTCGGATTTGGAAAAAGATCAGGTATTGCAGCAGTATCAGTATTTCGTGGGAACGCGGGATACCGGAGTCAAAAAGACCCCGTCAGATACCGAGATTTCCGCTTTGCGTTCCGGAGAGAATTTTTCCCTTTAGTACATAACACACAAAGGAGAGACCTATGTGCGCATTTCTATATCCGGATGAGTATCTGGATTCCACTTACAGCATAGATTTTGATCAATTATATAAAGAAGGATACCGGGGAGTTATATTTGATATTGATAACACTCTCGTACCACATGGAGCGCCTGCGGATGAGCGGGCGATTTCTTTGTTTGCACATTTAAAAGAACTGGGCTTTCATTGCATGCTCCTTTCGAATAACAAGGAGCCGCGTGTGAAAATGTTCAATGATGCCGTGCATGTCAATTATATTTACAAAGCAGGAAAGCCAAAGCCGTCGGGCTATCGCAAGGCGATGGAGATTCTTGGCACGGACACAACAAATACGCTTTTTGTGGGCGATCAGATTTTTACGGATGTGTGCGGGGCAAATTTGGCAGGTATCCGCACGATCCTTGTAAAACCGATCCACCCGAAAGAAGAAATCCAGATCGTGTTAAAGCGTCGGCTGGAGGCAATTGTTTTGTTGTTCTATCGTCTGCACCGTAAAATCGTAAAACCAAAGTATCCATCTGCTGCAAAAAAGGAAAATTCATCCATTTCGTAGGATGAATTTTTCTATTTGTAAAATTTTTCTTAGCGTGGTCGTACACGCTTACCCGTTTTCCATTTGACGAAAGTTCGTGGAAGCAGTAAGATAAAAGAAGTGCAAAAAACGAAAAGGAGAGTTGTGATGAAAGTCGGGATTGGAAATGACCATGCAGCAGTAGAATTGAAAATGCAGATCAAAGAATTTATTGAGAGCATGGGGCATGAGGTTGTAAATTATGGGGTGGATTCTACCGAGAGCTGCCATTATCCGGAAATCGGAGAAAAAGTAGGACGTGCAGTGGCTGCGGGAGAAGTGGATTGTGCAGTTTTGATCTGTGGAACGGGTGTCGGAATTTCAATTGCTGCCAATAAAGTAAACGGAGTGCGTGCAGCTGTCTGTTCGGATGTGACAACCGCACATCTGGTAAAAGAGCATAACGATGCAAATATCATCGCGTTTGGTGCAAGAATTGTCGGAGTGGAGCTGGCAAAGGATATTGTGAAGGCTTATCTGAATGCGGAATTTCTTGGCGGACGTCATGCGACACGCGTGGCTATGTTTGCGGACATCGAAAAACGGAACAAATAAAATACTTGAAAAGTATTCCATTTTATAGTAAAATTGTAATTCGAGAGACTTTATACTCGTAATTTAAGGAGGAAGATCGAATGATTTCAGCAGGAGATTTCAGAAATGGTGTTACCATCGAGCTTGAAGGTAACATTTATCAGATTATCGAATTTCAGCATGTAAAGCCAGGTAAGGGTGCAGCATTCGTTAGAACAAAATTAAAAAATATCGTCAGTGGTGGTGTAGTAGAGAAGACATTCCGTCCGACAGAGAAGTGTCCGACTGCTCACATTGATCGTAAGGACATGCAGTATCTGTATTCCGATGATGATTTCTATCATTTCATGGATGTAGAGACTTATGACCAGATTGACCTGACAAAGGACAGTGTCGGTGATGCACTGAAGTTTGTTAAAGAGAACGAGATGGTTAAGATCTGTTCTCACAAGGGCAATGTATTTGCAGTAGAGCCACCTCTTTTCGTAGAACTTGAGATTACAGAGACAGAGCCGGGATTCAAGGGAGATACCGCTACAGGTGCTACCAAGCCTGCTACTGTTGAGACAGGTGCAAACGTAAACGTTCCTCTGTTCGTAGAGCAGGGAGACAAGATCAAGATTGATACCAGAACAGGTGAGTATCTGTCACGTGTATAATCGCACCTTATAATAGAAAAGTCCTGATAAAGAAACGCCAGTTCCGGCAGATGAGATGCCGGTTCTGGCGTTTTTTCATATGTTTGATTGCATAAAAATCACATTTATAGAAAAATTAAAATGCAAAAAAGAATAAAAAATTCCAAAATTGGAATTATAATTGATTGCAAGGGACTTTTGTAGTACAATAAAAATGTTGATTGAGGAAATTGGAGGCATGGTATGAAAGAGTATGTAGTACGTTTATCATCTTTGATGATAGAGAATATAAAAAACGTTAAAAAAGGAACTATTTTTATGCCTTTAACAAAGGAAAGAGAAACGAAGTTAGATGGGGCGGAGATATTAGGAATTTATGGTCAGAATGGTTCAGGGAAAACAGCTATTGTTGATACACTTTTTTTCCTGCAGCGTATCATGATTGGAAAAGAATTAAACAAGAATTTAATAGATTATATTGATATTGATTCGTCAGATGCAAAAATAAATGCGGAATTCAAAATCTATGAAAAGGATATTAAGGAGATTCTTTTTGAGGTTGGATATCATATTGACCTGGTAAAAGAAGATGGCAAAGTAACGATTGGCAGGGAATATTTGAATTGTG
>DLQV01000114.1:432-9445 GCA_002474415.1 Lachnospiraceae bacterium UBA7598 | reverse complement strand
TTAATAGGGAGGGTAAGAGGACAAACAAAAATATATTCATGGATTACCAGGCTGAACAGGAATGTATTTTCAAACCACAGAAAAGGCTTGATGAACTGGTTGGGAAAAACCAGGATACAAAAATGGATCTTATTGTTGCCAGAAAATTGGCAGAAAAAAGTAACTGTTCGTATATTTTCGGAGAGAGCAGCAGAGAGATATTCTGCGGGAAACACAATGATGCTTTTGAAAATTACGGGATTGTGATTTATGAATTATATAAATTTGCACTGAAGGATCTGTTCGTAATCAGAAATGCCCACTCTGGAATGATTACGGCAAACTTTTTACTGCCTATGGCTTTTCGGGTAGAACGTGACAGTATAGGCATGAAAGGGGATTTTGCAGTTCCTCTTATGAAACCTGTCGTTTTGGATGCGAAAAAGAAAGAATTACTATTGGCAATTACAGAACAGATCAATACGGTACTTTGCACGATTATTCCGGGGATGAAAATTGAAGTTAAGGATTATGGTCAGCAGTCTTTGGATTCTGGGGAAGATGGATGGAAGATAGAGCTGATGTCTTCCAGAGAGGGAAAAAGACCAATTCCAATCCGGATGGAATCAGAAGGAATTATTAAGATCATTTCTATTTTGAATGCGTTGATTCAGGCTTTCTCTAACCCATCGATCTGTTTGGTGATAGATGAACTGGATGAGGGAATCTTTGAATATATGCTGGGGGAACTTTTGGATATTTTTCAAAAGAGTGCAAAAGGGCAGTTAATTTTTACTGCTCATAATCTTCGGGCGTTGGAAATGCTTGATAAAGAAAGCATTATGTTTTCAACAATTAACCCGAATAACAGATATATCCATATGAAGAATGTCAAAGATACGAATAACATTCGTAGTATGTATATCAGAAGTATCACACTTGGAGGACAGGATGAAAAGATTTATGATGAAACAGACAGCTTAAAGATTGCAAGAGCATTCCGGAAAGCAGGAAGGAGCCTGCAGAATGAGTGAAAAGAAAGTAGTGGTGGTTATCGTTGAAGGACCAAGTGATGAGAGTGCAATCGGAAGTATATTGAAGGAATATTTTTCCTCGGAAGAAGTACAGTTTGCAGTTACACACGGAGATATTACATCTGATGATGGCACAACGGTAAATAATGTCATAAGTAAAATTTGTAAATGTATTGATGTAATCAGAAAGAGATATGGATATGAATGGAAGCATTTTATAAAGATTATCCATATAGTGGATACGGATGGAGCGTTTACCAGAGGCTGTGTGCAGGGAGTGGAAGACAAACTGGAAATTCAATACTATGAAGATCACATGGAAACTTCCAATGTGGAAGCGACAGAGAGAAGGAATGAGCATAAATCAGAGGTAATGTATAAATTGTATTCAACAGGTAAGATCCATAATGTTTATTATAGATTTTATTTTAACTCATGCAATCTTGAACACGTTTTGTATAATGAGCTTAAAAACTTTTCTGATGAAGAAAAAGAAGAATTGTCCGATGATTTTGCCGATAAATATGAAGGAAAAGTTCAGGAATTCATTGATTTTATTTCAAGCCCGGACGTTGCAGTTCCGGGAACGTACAAAGAAACATGGAAATATATCGAAAAAGATAAAAATTCACTCCATCGGCATTCAAATATGCATTTGATCTTTGAATAGATTATGATTTGCAAAGTTAAAAAGAGCTGTCGTATGTGCAGCTCTTTTGGGAAGGGAGATCAAAAAGTGCGGAATCATCCGGCACGGGAATAAGGCATAAGCAAAAGAATGTCTGCAATCGCAGCAAATACATAGGACAGCAGCATCCCCCACAGATATGCATCAATGCCGTACTGCGGGACGAGAAACAGGATCATGCAGATCCTGATCATGCATGCCAGCAGTGTGACAAATAAAACCTGCCGGGCATTGCCGAGTCCGTGCAGAATACTGTTCAGCAGACTGGTGACATACAGCAGGGGACACAGCCAGGAGAGCTGGCAGATAAAATTGCCGGCCAGCGTATTGTGAAACAGAACATCCCCCATCCAGTCACCGAAAACCAGAAACAGAATCGTAAAAGCAAAGCCAAGAAGCAGTCCGTACAGGATTGCTTTTTTTATTGTTTGCGCAATCTGTGCGTGGTTGTGTGCACTGTGGGCTTCCGAGACAGCCGGAAGCAAAAGGACGGAAAAGGAATTGGTCAGTACATTGGGAAACAGAATGATAGACATGGTCATTCCGGTCAGGATACCAAAAATACTCAGGGCATCCGAAGCACTGTAACCAAATGCCTGCAGCTTTTGTGGGATCAGAAGATTTTCCAGGCTGTTGAAAAGGGCGGTCATAACCCGGTTGATGGTAAGCGGAACTGCCATGGAGGCAAACAGTTTTCCCATCGTTTTCCACTGACCGGAAAGGGTGCGGTAGGAGTGTCTGGGGAGCCGTTTTTCCAATGCCATGGCAATCAGACCGGTTATAAGACCGGAACATTCCCCGGCCACAAGACCGGCAACCGCGTGGAACGCCGTAAGCTCCATGCCTTTTTCCAGGGTGTACTGATAGATCAGCCATACACTTCCCACGCGTGCAAGTTGTTCCACCAGCTGACAGAACGAGGGAATTCCTGCTCGTTTTTTTCCATAATAATAGCCGTTGATACAGGCGTGGATGCAACAGGGAAGCATGGAAAAACTAAGGAGCGAAAGGAGGGGCGCGCAGCGGAGCTCTCCGAGAAAATGCAGGGCGATCCAGTCTGCCTGCGTATAAAGGAGACTGCCAACGATCACGGAGGCTGTGCAGGAGACAGCCAGACCAAGCAGCAGGTATCCGCGCGCAGATATTTCTCCCTGCGACGTTCCTGCGTTTTTGCCGCAGGCATCGCCGACAAATTTGGAAATGGATGTCTGGATGGAGGAGGCAGTCAGGGCGAAACACATCGCAAAAACGGGTGCGATCAGCTGATAGATTCCAAGCGCTTCTGCACCAATTGTCTGTGCCAGGAATATCCTATAGAAGAAGCCGATGATACGGCTGGCAATACCGGAAGCCGTCATCAGAAGGGTGCCGGTAATTAGAGGATTTTTTAGGAATCGGGAAATGTTCAATGGGAACTCCAAATGGAAAACTTGATAACTATTGTATGAGGGGATGGTGCAGAATATGAGCTGTAAAATCTATATGGATCATGCGGCCACAACCGAAATGCTTCCGCAGGTGCGCCAGGCTATGGAGCCATATCTCATGGAAGAATATGGAAACGCCTCCACATCCTACGAAATGGGGCGCCGCACACGGGAGGCATTAGAAGGGGCAAGAGAACAGATCGCCATGCTGATCCGGGCAAAGCCGGAGGAGATTTTTTTTACATCCGGGGGAAGCGAATCGGATAACTGGGTAATCAAAAACGTGGCGGCGGAGAAAAAGGCAAAAGGAAAACATGTGATCACAAGCAAAATCGAACATCATGCGGTGCTGCGCTCATGTGAATATCTGGAGAAACTGGGATATGAACTGACTTATCTGGATGTCGATGCATACGGAGTGATTGATCTGGCACAGCTGCGGGAGGTATTGCGGGAAGATACCACATTGGTTTCCGTTATGACGGGAAATAACGAGATTGGAACGATCGAACCGCTGGATGCGGTTGCATCTATGCTGCGGGGGACGAAAACGTTGTTTCACACCGATGCGGTGCAGGCGGTCGGGCAGATTCCGCTTTCCATGAACCAGCTTCCGGTGGATTATCTGAGTGCAAGCGCACATAAATTTCACGGCCCGAAAGGGGTTGGCTTTTTGTTTGTGAGAAAAGACCGTGATCTGCCGTCGTATATTCACGGAGGCAGTCAGGAAAACGGCAAGCGGGCAGGAACTGAGAATGTGGCAGGAATTGTGGGGATGGCAAAGGCACTTGAAATTGCAGTGGAAGAGATGCAGGTCGTACGTCCGCGGATTGTGCGGCTGCGTAATTATTTTGTGGAGCGGGTATTGCGGGAGATTCCGCAGGGAAGGTTGAATGGACATCCGCATAAGCGCCTGCCGGGAAATGTGAATTTCAGTTTTGCGGGGATTGATGCGACCTCCCTTCTGGTGCTTCTCGAAGAAGACGGAATCTGTGCTTCCGCAGGATCTGCGTGCAATACCGGACAGACGCGGATCTCCCATGTGATTGAAGCCATACACGTACCCGGAAACTATGCACCGGGCAGTGTACGCTTTACCATGGGAAGGGAGACCGACCGCCGGCAGGTCGATGCAGTCATTGCAGCTTTAAAGAAAAATATCGAACTGCTGCGCGGCGTGTGAAATTACGGGATAAAATGCTTGATGGCCGCTGCCACACCGTCTTTCGTATTCGTTGTGGTGACATAATCTGCCCTGGCTTTGACGGCATCGGTAGCATTTCCCATTGCGACACCGATACCGGCAGCTTCGATGATGGCCAGATCATTTTCGGTGTCACCGATTGCCATTGTGGCATCCGGATCGACACCGAGAATTTCGGCAAGTTTTTGTAATCCAACGCCCTTGTTGGCATCTGCACGTGTGAATTCCAGGTTGTTGTATCCGCCGCAGACGGTGGCAATTGACGGATTGGATACGAGAAATTTGCGGACGATTTCGCGGTCAATGAGTGTTCCGTCGGCTGCAGGATAGAAATTCAGTGTCATTTTCTGAACCTTTAACTGATTTTCATGGATAAACTGTAAGATATTGTCCAGCCGCGTGCGGGTGGTGATAATATATTTTTTGATCGAAGAAGGCACGGTCAGTTTTTGTGCGGTTTTTACACACTGGACCGGAGTGTAGCCTTTTCCGCCGATAAATGCATCCATATGGATATCACGTGTAAGAAGGAAGTTTAAAATCGGGGTGACCAGCTCTTCATCCATGGCATTTTCATACAGACATTTTCCGGTGGAAATCTCATAGATTCCGCTGCCGTTTGCGGTGATGGCATAGTTGATCCCGGTGCCTTTGATCTGGTCAAATGGAATTCCCTCAAACGGGCGGCCGGTAGAAATCACGACATGGATACCTTTGTCCGTAATGCTGCGGATTGCCGCAAGATTGCGCTCGCTGATCTGGCTGTTGTTGTCAAAAAGCGTACCGTCGAGATCTAATGCAACTAATTTTATGTCTTTCATGATAGATTCTCACTTTCTTTTTTTTCTGTGATAAGGTATGATATTGTTACGTATGACGTAGAAATAATCTGCGGTATTATTATAAATAGAACGAAACAAAACTGCAAGTGAGGAATGCAAAATGACAAAGACAGAATTTGCCGGATTTATCAGGGAACATGGTCCGGTTATTTTAGATGGTGCAACGGGAACGAATCTGATGGAGGCCGGTATGCCGATAGGCGTGTGTCCGGAAAGCTGGGTGCTGGAAAATCCGCAGGTGCTGCTCGATCTGCAGAGGCGGTATGTAAAAGCCGGCAGCCATATCGTATATGCCTCCACGTTTACCGGGAACCGGATCAAACTGGAAGAATATGGTCTGCAGGACAGGCTGGAAGAAATCAACACGCAGCTGGTACAGCTTTCCCGGCAGGCGGTGGGCGATAAAGCGCTGGTTGCAGGTGACATGACGATGACCGGCCAGCAGCTGTTTCCGATGGGGGAGCTGTTGTTTGAAGAACTGGTGGAGGTATACAAGGAACAGGCATCGGTGCTGGCAAAAGCAGGGGTGGATCTGTTTGTGGTAGAGACAATGATGAGCCTGCAGGAAAGCCGTGCGGCTGTGCTGGCAATCCGGGAAGTCTGTGATCTTCCAATTATGGTTACACTTACCTATAACGAAGACGGACGTACATTATTTGGAACTCCGCCGGAGACTGCAGTGGTCGTATTGCAGTCTCTGGGCGTGGATGCGATCGGTGTAAACTGTTCCACCGGTCCGATGGAGATGGTACCTCTGGTGGAAAAGATGGCGGAATATGCTACGATTCCACTCATCGCAAAGCCAAATGCCGGACTCCCGGAGCTTGAGGGAAAGAAAACGGTGTACCGCATGACGCCGGAAGAATTTGCCGAGGCAGGCGTGGCACTCGTAAAAGCGGGAGCAGCCATTGTGGGTGGATGCTGTGGTACGACGGAAAAGCATATCAAAGCGCTCTCGGATGCAACGCGGGGAATGGAACTTCACAAGCCGCTTGCATCTCATCGCAGGATTCTTGCGTCCGAGCGCAAAAATGTAGAAGTCTGTCTGGATGGCAATTTCCTGGTGGTCGGGGAACGGATCAATCCGACCGGAAAGAAAAAACTGCAGGCAGAACTGCGCGAAGGAAAACTGGATCTTGTGCGTGAGATGGCAATGGCGCAGGAGGAAAACGGGGCAGCCATTCTTGACGTTAATATGGGAATGAACGGCATTGATGAAAAAGAAATGATGAAGCAGGTGATCTATGAAGTTGCGGCGACGGTAGATTGTCCGCTTTGCCTCGATACCAGCCATATTGATGTTATGGAAGAGGCGCTGCGTGTCTATCCGGGAAGAGCGCTGATCAACTCCGTTTCCCTTGAGACAGAAAAAATCGAGCATATGCTTCCGCTGGCAAAAAAGTACGGGGCCATGTTTGTCCTGCTTCCGCTTTCCGATGAGGGACTGCCAAAGGATGCCAAAGAAAAGCATGAGATTATCGATACTGTATATGACCGTGCCATGGAACTGGGAATGGCACACGAAGATATTGTCGTGGATGGGCTGGTTGCCACAATCGGAGCTAATCCGGAGGCTGCGAAAGAATGTTATGACACCATTTCCTATTGTAAAGATATAAAGAAGCTTCCGACGATCTGCGGTTTGTCGAATATTTCGTTTGGTCTGCCGGAGAGGAGTTTTGTCAATACGGCATTTCTTACCATGGCCATCTGCCGGGGGCTTACCATGGCGATTGCCAATCCATCGCAGGAGCTTTTGATGAATGCCGCATTTGCTTCGGACATGTTGCTGCACCGTCCGGACAGTGACATCCGCTACATTGAGCGTATGAATAAACTGGCAGAGGAAAAGGCAAAATATGAGACGGTTGTTGTGAAAAAGGAAGGTGCTGCGGGTGGCGCAGCGTCTGCAGAAGAAAAAGCGGATCCTGTTACGACGGCGGTTCTGAAAGGGAATAAAGGAACCATCATAGATGAAGTAAAAAAAGAGATTGCAGACGGCGCAAAGCCGGAGGAGATTATCAATGACCAGCTGATTGCCGCCATTAATAAAGTCGGAGAGTTTTTTGAACAGAAAAAATATTTCCTGCCGCAGCTGATTGCCAGTGCAAATACCATGAAACTTGCCATTGATTATCTTGAGCCGATGCTGGAGAAGAAGAACGATGGACAGGAGATGCCAACCCTTGTTATTGCAACGGTAGAGGGAGATATCCATGATATCGGGAAAAATCTGGTTGTTTTGATGTTGAAAAATTATGGCTACAACGTGATTGACATGGGAAAAGATGTGCCGTGTGAAGATATCGTGGATACCGCAATTCGCGAAAATGCTGCGATTATCGGGCTGTCTGCACTGATGACCACCACGATGATGCGCATGCAGGATGTTGTGGAGCTTTGCAAGGAGAAAGGCTGCAAGAGCAAGGTGATCATTGGAGGAGCCTGCATCACACAGAGTTTTGCAGATGAGATCGGAGCCGATGGGTATTCAAAGGATGCCGCGGAGTGTGTGCGCCTGGTGGAGCGGTTGCTTGCATAGGATGTGTGGGGCAATCCTGCACGGGAATTTGTTCGGAATAGTTACAACAAATACAAAAAATACAAAAATTCAAAAAAAGTGTTGACATATCCGTTCTCGTACGATATACTAACGAAGTCGGTTGCGAGAGCGGCCAACACGAAATGGGATCTTAGCTCAGCTGGGAGAGCATCTGCCTTACAAGCAGAGGGTCACAGGTTCGAGCCCTGTAGGTCCCATTCATCAGAAAAAACTGATGGAACTAAATATGGCGAGGTGGCTCAACTGGCTAGAGCGTCCGGTTCATACCCGGGAGGTTGAGAGTTCGAGTCTCTCCCTCGCTACTATACAGGCTTGTGGTCATAGATCACAAGCTTTTATTATATTATAAAAACCTGAACAGGAGAAACGATATGGAAAATACAAAAAGCACTACCATCGAAGGAAAGAATGTTGGAAAGAAATGCAGAACACATTATCGAGGCACATTTAACGACGGAACACAGTTTGATTCTTCCTATGACAGAGGAGAACCATTGGAATTTGTATGCGGTGCAGGAATGATGATCAAAGGATTTGATGTAGCAGTTGCCAATATGGAAGTCGGACAGACGACAGAGGTTCACCTGATGCCGGAGGAAGCGTACGGACAGGCAGATCCGGACGCTATTTTTACAGTGGAACTGGCACAGCTTCCGGGGGCAGAAGAACTCGAAGCCGGACAGCAGGTTTATCTGCAGAATGCCGCTGGACAGCCATTCCCGGTAAAAGTAGTATCCAAGGATGATACCACCATCACATTTGACGCAAACCACGAGATGGCAGGAAAAGAGCTGAATTTTACCATTGAACTGGTTTCTGTCGAGGAGTAAATCAGCTGGTTTAGCAGCAAAGAAGGGGGCACGGGTGGATGTTAAGACCGAAGATTGGACTGGACTGGGACGATGTGACGGCACCGTTTAACAGTATTGCAATTGCCATGGCAAACGAAAAATATCATATCGATCCGCCGCTTCGGCTTGAGGAGATTGATACCTGGGAAAACCGTGGGCGTACAGGCATTATCAAGGAATTTTATGAGGACGAAGAACTCTATGCACGCCAGCAGGTTCCGGAGAAGAATAAAAAAGCGGTGTATCGCCTGATGGAAATTGCGGATGTCTATTTTATCACCGCGGTAGCACCGGCATTTATGGGAATCCGGGCAAAACAGATTCTTACAGCATTTCCGGAATTTCCACCGGAGAATATCATTCTGGGAAACGCCAAGAATCTGGTGCAGTTTGATATCATACTGGATGATGCAATCCACAACGTG
>DLQV01000114.1:178-370 GCA_002474415.1 Lachnospiraceae bacterium UBA7598 | reverse complement strand
CAAGCCTTGGAACTGGAAGATGACAGGGCTTTTATCTGTGAATCAGTTGAGCGAATTTGTTTCTCTGGTTAAGCAGATCATCCATGCCTCGCAGACGCGCACAATGGAAATAAAAAATCCATCGGTTCTGGCACTGGTAGGACCGTCCGGTTCAGGAAAGGCAGCATTGACCAAAAAATTATGTCAGGATCC
>DLQV01000114.1:0-148 GCA_002474415.1 Lachnospiraceae bacterium UBA7598 | reverse complement strand
AGGATCATCGTTTTGTCAATCCCAAAACCTATTGCACCAAGAAAAGCAGCAAGCATCATTATCTGACAAAAGAACAGTTTGCACAGCAGGATTTCTTTGAACGCACCATGTATGCCGGGGTGCATTACGGAACAAAAAAGGAAGATAT
>DLQV01000032.1:1173-2737 GCA_002474415.1 Lachnospiraceae bacterium UBA7598 | reverse complement strand
TGAACAGGAAAAGAAAGAAGCAGAGAAGAAGGCAGCCGAGAAGAAGGCTTCCGACAAAAAGAAGTCATCTGAGAAATAAATATACAACAGAGTATTTCTGTGAATAAGAATTCTCCCCTTTGCATATAGATTAGATAGATTAATCGAATATGCAAAGAAGGGAGATTTTTTCATGGATTTTGATTTATATAAAGATATCCAGAAAAGAACGAACGGCGAAATCTACATTGGTGTCGTAGGACCGGTTCGCACCGGAAAGTCAACGTTCATTAAGCGGTTTATGGATCTGTTTGTACTTCCGTACATCGAAGATGAGGAAGAAAAAAAGCGGACACTTGATGAACTGCCACAGTCGGCTGCCGGGAAAACGATCATGACGACAGAGCCGAAATTTATTCCCCAGGAGGCTGCACAGATCACACTTGCAGATGAGAGCAGTGTCAGTGTGCGTCTGATTGACTGTGTCGGGTTCATGGTAGAGGGAGCCAGCGGGCATCTGGAGGGGGACGGATATCGCATGGTACATACGCCGTGGTTTGAGGAGGAAATTCCTTTTTCGGATGCGGCGAGAATTGGAACGGAAAAAGTAATCAAAGATCATGCAACCATTGGCGTTGTGGTGACAACGGATGGCAGTATTGGGGAGCTTCCGCGGGAAAATTATGTCGAGGCAGAACAAACGGCGGTGGAAAAGCTTAAGGAGATTGGAAAACCTTATGTGATTGTTTTAAATTCTGTGCGTCCATACAGCAGTGAGACACTTGCACTGAAAGAAAGTTTAGAGCAGGAATATCAGGCGGTAGTGGTTCCGGTCAACTGTCAGCAGATGCACCGGGAAGATCTGGTTACGGTTATGAAGGCAATTCTGTTTGACTTTCCGGTTACCCGTGTGGACTTTGCAATTCCGAAGTGGACGGAAATGCTTCCGATGGAACATAAATTAAAAGCAGCCATGATTCAGACGGCTTCTAGACTGATGGATGGAATTGATCGCGTGCGGGATGCTTCGGCTGTGCTTGCCGGGCAGGAATGGGTAAAAAATGCAAACGAGCAGATGGGAGAAGAAGTCTTTCGTGACATTCAGCTGCAGACGGCGGATCTTTCCAACGGAACCGTGACGATCCGTATGGAGACAACGGAACAGTGCTATTTCTCCTACATCAGTGAGATGACGGGAATGCAGATCGAAGGGGAATATCAGATGATTTCCATGCTGCGCTCCCTGTCCCGGATGAAAAAAGAATACGAGCGTGTGGAAGATGCCATGGCAGCTGTGGAGCAGAAGGGCTATGGCGTGGTTATGCCGGGACTTTCGGATATCCGGATGGAAGATCCGGTACTGATCCAGCATGCCGGAAAATATGGCGTGAAAATGCGGGCAATCTCCCCATCCATTCATATGATCAAGGCAAACATTGAGACCGAAATTGCGCCGATTGTAGGCAGTGAGGAACAGGCAAATGATCTGATTGCATATATCCGCGAGGGAGAGGAGAGCAATGAAGGCATCTGGACGACAAATATTTTCGGAAAATCTGTCGGGGAACTGATGGAAGATGGCATC
>DLQV01000032.1:639-1141 GCA_002474415.1 Lachnospiraceae bacterium UBA7598 | reverse complement strand
GCAGCAAGATTATGCAGATGGATGATGAGTGCCAGCTGAAACTGCAGGATACCATGCAGAAAATTGTCAATGACAGCAATGGGGGAATGATCTGCATTATTATTTAAGAGAAATAAAAAAAGTATGAATTTCAGTTGCTCTTGTTTTATTTTATTTTTGATTCTGTTATACTATTGGTTAATGAAATTCTGTATGTAATTGCGAGAAATAAGGAGAACAAATGAGCAACGAATATGAAAATCTCATGCGCTGTATACGCAGCGTGAGGACAAAAACAGATTTTGTGCCGAAAGTGGCATTGGTACTGGGGTCCGGTCTGGGGGATTATGCATCGCAGCTTCGCGTGGAAGCCACGGTGGATTATCATGAGATCGAGGGATTTCCGGTATCTACAGTGCCGGGTCATACCGGGCGTTTTGTATTTGGCTATGTCGGAAATGTGCCGGTTGTATGTATGCAGGGACGTGTGCATTATTATGAGGGATATTCCATGACGGAAGTG
>DLQV01000032.1:0-602 GCA_002474415.1 Lachnospiraceae bacterium UBA7598 | reverse complement strand
ACGGCCGATTCGGCTGATGAAACTTCTGGGGGCAGAAGTTTTGTTTTTGACAAATGCAGCGGGCGGAATTCAGCTTGGCATGAAGGCGGGGGATCTGATGCTTCTCACCGGGCAGATTGCAAGCTTTGTTCCGTCGCCGCTCATTGGAGAAAATATAGACGAACTGGGACCGCGGTTTCCGGATATGAGCCGGATTTATGATTATGATTTACAGAAAATTGCAAAGAAATGTGCGGCAGAGACCGGGGCGGATTTAAAAGAGGGAACGTATCTGCAGTTTACCGGGCCGGCCTACGAATCTCCACAGGAGGTGGCAATGGCGCGTACGCTCGGAGCAGATGCCGTCGGAATGAGCACGGCATGTGAGGCTGTGGCGGCGAATCATATGGGGATGCGGATTGTGGGAATTTCCTGTATCTCGAATCTGGCATGCGGCATTTCGCCACAGCCATTGTCACATAAGGAAGTGCAGGAAGCAGCCGATGCGGTGGCTCCGGTATTTCAAAAGCTTGTAACACAGATGATAAAGGAGATTGGAACAACATGCAGGTAATTTTTATACATCACAGCTGTTTCCTTGTGGAAGTGGATGATCTGGTACT
>DLQV01000099.1 GCA_002474415.1 Lachnospiraceae bacterium UBA7598 | reverse complement strand
TAATTATAATTCTGTGGAACAAATCAGAATAAACGGAATGACTGTCTTTCTATATCGGTATACGGATGAGACATTTTGGGCATATGGGGAATATGGAAACAGCGTATATGTGCTGGCTGGAGATACAATCCAAAAAGAAGAAATTGAAAAAATATATAAACACTGGATTTGGTAAAGGAGAGAGAAAATGATGAAAAAAAGATGGATTTTACTCATGGTATGTGTAATCATTTCAGGACTTGGAGGATGTGGAAAACAGACAGTTACAGAAAAAGTTGAGGAGACAGAAACTGCAGATCGTATGAAGGAGGATACAACAGAACTCTGCGCTTACATAAAGGAGATCAATGGAAATACACTGGTCATCGATCCCGTGGAGTATATCAGTTCCGAGGACAGTGATCGGCTGGCAAGTTACAAACACACGGATGACGATATGCCTGACGGATATTATGTATACAATAAGGATGAAAAAACAGAGGATGTAACATTGACAGACCAGACGGAATACTCCTTTTTGGACTGGACAAGAGAATTCGGAGGAACAGATGCAGATATTCGTGTAGTAACAAAAGATAAAAAGATTTTTGAGAAATATATGGAAACTTATACGGATGCAAAACCGGGGATGCCATTTTTCCTGAAAATGAAAGGAAATACGGTGATTCAGATTTTGGAAAAACCGATGGCATGATGTGACTTGACCATAAGAGGAGCAGGGTGTAAACTGATAAAGTTAATGTTTACTCTATTCGCAAAAGAAAAAGAGAGAGACGGAAAAACAACATCCGCTTTCATCTGGAACAGGAGGAACCAATGCGAAACAATAAGACCGCGGAGCTGGTACTGACCGCTCTGTTTGCAGCAATCATTATCATTATGGCGTTTACACCGCTGGGCTACATCCCGCTTGTGGTGATCAATGCGACCATCATCCACATCCCTGTTATTTTAGGATCGTTATTCTGTGGACCGAAGAAGGGCGGATTTTTGGGATTTATCTTTGGTCTGACCAGCTTTATCAAGAATACGGTTATGCCGACCTCCCTTTCGGCATTTGTATTTTCCCCGGTGCTGGCAGCCAGCATGGTAGGCACCAGCGGAATCTTCAAGAGTGCATTTATCTGTTTTGTACCGCGTATTCTTGTAGGAATCCTGCCATATTTTGTATATATCGGAGTAAAGAAAGCACTTTCCTCCCAGCACAAAATTCTCTGGGCAAGTGTGTTTAATATTCTGATCGGTGTGTTCCTGTTTATTGGTGCGCGTGCGTTTCTGCTTCATGTATTTGACAAGAAGCCATTGTCAGATATTGCACTGTATGCAGTAAGTGCACTGGTTGGATGGTTTGTTTTTATGGCACTGGAAGTGTATACGGTACTGAAATCCGGCGCAGTCTGTGCATTTGTCTACGCGGGCGTAACAGGCGCAATGGTCAATACGATTCTCGTTATGGGCGGAATTTTTGTGTTATACAAAGATGCATATGCAAAAGCGCTGAGTGTCGATGCGGGAGCCGTGCTTGGAATCATCGGTGGTGTCATCAGTTTTAACGGAGTCATTGAAGCGATTGTGGCTGCAATCATTGTAGCAGCACTTGGCATGGTATTGAATAAATTAAAACCGATCCGGAAATAATAATTTTGAAAGGCAGTGGGAAGACGAATATCAGTTTCATGATATTGGTCTGAGGGCTGCCTTTTTTGTGGTCTTCTTTGGAAAAAGCAATAGTGTATTCAACAGGGGTATGCTAAAATAAAAAAAGGTATGAGTTTATTAAAGGAGGGGAAAAGTATGTTTTTTAATGTGATGGATGTAATTTTTCCGATTATGTTTATTGTTGTAGCAGGTCTTATTGTGGTTACAATCATAAAGGGAATTTCACAATGGAATGACAATAATCATGCACCGAGACTGACGGTAGAGGCAAAGGTTGTAGCCAAACGGACAAATATAACGCATTTCAATGATGGGACAGATACAACTATGGTACATACAAACACAACTTATTATGTTACGTTTGAGGTGGAGAGTGGAGATCGCATGGAAATGAATGTGCGCGGATCTGAATATGGAATGCTTGCAGAAGGGGATGCTGGAAAACTGACATTTCAGGGAACCCGATATCTGAATTTTGAACGTCGTTAACTTTGAAGACAGTTTCTTTACGATTCTGCCGCAAGTGTGATAAAATAGCAGAAGATGTGATTTTTTCTGCAAAGGAGTAAGAGACAATGTTAAAAGGAAAATGTGTGGTACTTGGTGTGACCGGAAGTATCGCTGCCTATAAAATTGCCTATCTGGCAAGTGCACTGGTCAAGCAGCATGCGGATGTGCATGTAATCATGACGGAAAATGCAACGAATTTTATCAATCCTATCACGTTTGAGACGTTGACGAGCAACAAGTGTCTGGTTGATACGTTTGACCGGAATTTTCAGTTTAATGTAGAACATGTGGCACTGGCAAAGCGGGCGGATATTTTTATGGTGGCGCCGGCTTCTGCCAATGTAATTGGCAAGATGGCAAACGGAATTGCGGATGATATGCTGACCACTACGATTCTGGCGGCAAAATGCCCGAAGTACGTTTCTCCTGCCATGAATACCAATATGTTTGAAAATCCAATCGTACAGGATAACATCAGGAAACTGGAGCATTATGGATTTCATATCATTGATCCGGCAAGCGGTTATCTTGCCTGCGGGGATACCGGGGCTGGGAAGATGCCGGAACCGGAAGTGTTGTTTTCTTATATTATGAAAGATCTTGCCTGCGAAAAGGACATGGTCGGAAAAAAAGTAATGGTCACAGCCGGACCGACACAGGAGAAAATTGATCCGGTGCGTTTTATTACGAATCATTCTACCGGAAAAATGGGTTATGCAATTGCGGAAAACTGTATGCGCCGTGGAGCGGAAGTGACACTGATCACGGGACCGGTGGCAATCACGCCGCCGCCATTTGTAAAAGTCGTTCCGGTTGTTTCGGCAGCAGATATGGCGGCAGCCGTAAAGGAGACCGCAGATCAGCAGGATATTATTATCAAAGCAGCAGCCGTGGCAGATTACCGCCCGGATCACCCGGTTGATGAGAAAGTGAAGAAAAAAGACGGGGATGCCACTCTTACGATGGAGCGGACGGAAGATATCCTTTCGTATCTGGGTGCACACAAAAAATCGGGACAGTTTTTATGTGGATTTTCCATGGAGACGGAACATATGCTGGAAAATTCCCGTGCAAAACTTGCAAAAAAGAATGCAGATATGATTGTGGCGAACAACCTGAAAGTAGCCGGGGCAGGATTTGGAACGGATACCAATGTTGTGACGCTGATTACGGCAGATGACTGCAGGGAACTGGAAATTATGAGCAAAGCGGATGTCGCGTCAGCGATTGTGAGTGAAATTTTAAAGAAAATGTGTTAGTATTAAAACATGACAGACTTAGAAGCCTATTATAACAAATTTAATGAAGAAAAGCGTCTGGACAGCCGGCATGGCAGGGTGGAATTTGTGACAAGTATGCATTATATCCATCAGTGTCTGGACGAAATTGTGAAAGAACGTGCGAAAGAGGAAATCCATATTCTTGATATCGGGGCGGGAACCGGACGATACAGTGTACCACTGGCACAGGAAGGGTACGATGTGACGGCCGTGGAACTGGTAAAGCATAATCTGGGGCGCCTGAAACAGAAAGATGCAGGAGTGCATGCATATCAGGGAAATGCAATGAATCTGAAAAGGTTTTCCGATGATTCCTTTGATGTAACGCTGCTGTTTGGACCTATGTACCATTTGCATGAGGAAAAGGACAAGCTTGCTGCGCTGCGGGAGGCGGTGCGTGTGACCAGGCCCGGAGGCAGGATTCTCGTGGCATATATTATGAATGAATTTTCCGTTATTACGTATGCGTTTAAGGAAAAACATATTCTTGAAGCGCTTCAGGAGGGAATGCTCACAGCGGATTATCACTGTACTTCGAAAGCCAATCCGCTGTATTCCATGGTTCGCCTGGAAGATATTGAAGCATTGGACCGGCAGGTATCGGTCAGACGTCGGCAGATTATAGCGGCAGACGGTGCAGCAAATTATATGCGTCCGTTTTTGAATGCGCTGACGGAAGAGGAGTTTGATGCATTTCTGCAGTATCATCTGGCGACCTGTGAACGGATGGATCTTATGGGTGCAAGTGGTCACACGGTGGATATTCTGGTGAAAGAGGAGCCTGAAAACGTATGAAACAATGATCCTGATGGCATGCGGAGAAAAGGTATGGGAGCACAGAGGAAAGAAGCACAGGTACGGCGGGAAAAACGTGGAACGAAAAAGGAAAAACAGAGTATGTTGGTATTATGACAGACAGTTTTTTGGAGTGGCGAGTCTGAAAAATAATCATATGTTTGATTATGGACAGCATGGATTTGATGATACAAATATTTGGAAAAGTACAGTAACGAATCATCGGGGGAAAGCAGGGGGATAATATAATTTTATGTGGCAGGCAAATAATAATGATAAGAGGAATCAACATATGAATGCAAGTTTTTGGAATTATCCGTCAAAACAAAAAAGCTGGCCGATAGATGAAGAAATAGAAAGTCTCGGTGAAGTCATTCATCCACTCGACAATATCGGAGGATTTGATGTCCGTCCGGGATTTTATCAGATGAATGGTGCATATCAGACGGAGGAGGGGGTGAGTTTCACCGTAAGTTCCCATGGCGCCACGAGCTGTGTATTGTTGTTATTCCGACCGGCAGCACCGGAACCGTATGCAAGAATTCGTATACCGGAAAGCTATAAAATCGGAAATACGTATTCTATTCTTGTTTTTGGCTTAAAAGCAGAGGATTTTGAATATGCCTATCAAATGGACGGTCCTACCGATCAGGCAAAGGGATTAATGTTTAACAAAGAACATATCCTCCTGGATCCATACGCGAAAGCGGTTACCGGTCAGAGAACCTGGGGAGAAAAACCGGAAGGTGGAAAAGACTTTGTTTACAAAGCCCGTGTCGTACAAAGTGATTTTGACTGGGGAAAGTACCGGAATCTGAATCATAAATTTGAAGATCTGGTGATTTATGAGATGCATGTCAGAGGATTTACGAAAGACGCTTCTTCCGGTGTGTCAGGAGGCGGAACATTTGAAGGGCTCCGGCAGAAAATTCCGTATCTGAAAGATCTGGGAATCAATGCCGTAGAGCTTATGCCGATTTTTGAGTTTGACGAGATGGAAAGTGCCCGTGTGGTAGATGGCGTACAGTTATACAATTACTGGGGATATAATACGGTTTCGTTTTTTGCGCCAAATACAAGTTATGCATTCCACCAGGAGCATAATCATGAGGGGGACGAATTAAAGCGTCTGATCCGGGAACTGAAGGAAAATGGAATTGAAGTTATTCTTGATGTGGTATTTAACCACACTGCGGAGGGAAATGAAAACGGTCCGTGTTTCTGCTTTAAAGGGATTGATAACAATATCTATTATATGCTTACGCCGGATGGATATTATTACAATTTCAGCGGATGTGGCAATGTCTTAAACTGCAATCATCCGGTGGTCCGGAGATTTATCACGGACTGTCTGCGGCACTGGGCAGTAGAGTACCGGGTGGATGGATTCCGGTTTGATCTGATGGGC
>DLQV01000174.1:279-5200 GCA_002474415.1 Lachnospiraceae bacterium UBA7598 | reverse complement strand
CATGTCCCATATGAAGCTGACCAGTAATGTTTGGTGGTGGCATCACAATAGTAAACGGTTTCTTGCTGCGGTCTACTTCTGCATGAAAATACCCATTGTCCTCCCACTTCTTATAGAGACGATCTTCAATGTCTTTCGGATCGTAAGTTTTACTTAATTCCTTGCTCATGTGTTCCTCCTTAATATAAATGAAACGCCCTCTGTACAGAAAGCCTTTTCTTTTTCTGCACAAAGGGCGAAAATTCTCGCGGTACCACCTTTGTAATACTCATCATGTCCTTTAACGGGGACGATCCGGGAATGCCTACAAGGCAATGCACCTCTTTCAACATTCCAGTTCCGAAGCTACCTTCCACACTGCATCCTGTGGATATCTTACAGCCATTGCGTGGGCATTTTGCATGAAAAGTGTGCCAATGCTCCTCTTCAATGGATATCCTTCTCTTTCAGGAATTCCATGTGTACTCCTCTCCATCATCACTTTTTTATACATAATTTAATCTTACTTGTGGCTCTCTTTTTTGTCAAGAATATTTCTGTGAAATTCACTATAAATCCTCTTCTACCATGTTCTTTTCCCGATGGAACATATCGTAGATACACGGAATGACGATCAACGTCAAAACGGTACCATAAACCAGTCCTCCGATTAGTGTGATTGCCATCGGACGCATCATGTCGGAACCGTCCCCGATTCCAAGCGCCGTGGTCAGCATTGCAAGAACCGTAGTCAGTACTGTCATCAGAATCGGGCGGACACGGGTCTTTCCAGAAGAAATAATCGCCTCATGTTTTGAAACACCTGCTTTTCTTGCCTGATTGATATAATCAATCAGTACAATACCATTGTTTACAATAAGGCCTGCCAGCATGATAAATCCAAGCATTGCCAGAACATTGACTTCCTGCCCCGTCAGAAGCAGAGCAATAAAGCCTCCGGTGAAGGCAAGCGGAATCGAGAACATAATGATAAACGGAGAAACCAGTGACTGGAACTGTACCACCATGATCAGATAGATAAAGACAATTGCCAGTATCATCATCAGAACCAGCTGGCTCATAGAATCACTGATTGTCTCGTCCTCTCCGGTCATTTCAATATTATAGCCTTCCGGCACATTCAGCTTATCAATACTCTTTTGAATCTTATTGCTGAGCAGTGTAACATTGTGATTTTCATCCACACCGCAAGATACCGTAATATAACGTGTCTGTGCATCCCGTTTAATAGTGCTGAGTGTTGTCGTATCTTTCATCTCACAAATTTTCGTAAGAGGAACCTCTTCTTCTTTTCCATCTTTGTCTGTGTGTGTAAACGTCATTTGTTTGATGTCATCTAATTTTGTATCGGTCTGTTCCTGCGTCTGCACATAAACTTTATAATCTTTGATGTCTGTGGAAATCGTGGTTGCACTCTTGCTGTCTGCCATCTTCGCACTGACAAGCTGATATACCTGTGCAACCGTGTATCCATATTCCGCAGCTTTTTCTTTGTCCACGGAAATGGTAAGCTGTGGTTCCGTATCTTCCAGGCCATCGTCCACATCCACGGTTCCCTTTGTCTGTTTCATCACACCTGCCACTTCTTTGGCAAGCTTCTGCAGCGTATCAATATCATTCCCTTTAATTCTGACGGAAAGACCGCTGCCGAAATAACTGCTGTAATCCATGGAAGAACTGTTGGTTTCTACTTTGCAGTCGAGATCTTTTGTCTTGCGGATAATTTTATTTTCCACATCTGATGCTTTAACTTTTGAATCCTCATCCAGCAGGATATACATGCTGACGCTGTCATTTCCTCCACCCATCAGATTCATCGTGGAATCTCCGCCGGCCATCGCTCCAACCGTCTTGATTCCTTTGATTTTTGAGATTCTCTTAATCACATCATCCGATGCCTGTGTCAATTCCTCAAAGGTCAGTTTTTCCCCCTCTTTTGCAGAAATTGTGACGGAAAGCTGATTGGTCTCCATATCCATGTCCATAAAGTTTAAGCCTTTCGAAAGCGACAGTGCTGCACTTCCGAACAGAAGAACCACCGCAATAATCAGTACCAGTGGTTTAAAACGCAGACACCACTCCAGCACTCTGCCATACCATTCCCGGACGGCATCAAACCACGGATGACGGATATCTTTTGTTTTTCTGAGTGTAACAGAAGCCATCGCCGGGACAAACGTCAATGCCACAACCAGACTCGCTACCAGTGTATATGCAATCGTCAGGGCAAGATCCACAAACAGCTGCCGGGTAATTCCCTCTGTAAAAATGATTGGTGCATAGACGCTGATCGTGGTAAGCGTTGACGCAATGATCGCACCCGTCACCTGTTTTGATCCTTCTACGGCTGCTTTCCGGATGGAATATCCCTCTCCGCGCAGACGATAAATATTTTCGATGACAACAATGGAGTTGTCCACAAGCATACCAATACCAAGCATCAATCCAGACATGGAAATAATATTTAAGGTAATTCCGGTAAAATACATCAGTACGATTGCCGCGACAACAGAAAGCGGTATGGAACATGCAATCACGATTGTCGGTTTGATATCTTTCAGGAACAGCAGCAATACCAAAATAGCAAGGATTGCACCCCAGATCATATTCTGCATTACGCTGTTTACAATCATGTCAATGTATACACCCTGATTCATCAATACATTCAGGTGCAGTTTGGAATCTTCTTTTTCTAACGCTTTAAATTTATCCAGGATACGATTCGTAACTTCTCCTGTGGAATATCCGGTCTGCTTTTCCATCGAAAGCATAATACCCGGATTGCCGTTAATCACCGCATACGTCTCATCAGAATTATCCGTCACTTTGACTTCTGCCACATCCGAAAGACGGATCGTATCGATTCCATCGATTCCCATATCCATAAGTGGCAGATCTTTTAATTCATCAACATCCTGCACGGCATCTCCCACGCGTACCAGATACTGGGTATCCCCGTCCATGGCATATCCCGCCGGCATATCAAAATTCTGTGCAGCAAGCAGACTTGTGATAGTATCCTTACTCAGTACCTTATTCAGATCCGCGGAATCATGCGCCGAATCTTTTGCTTCATCCAGTTTGCTCTGTGCACTCTCCAGCGAAGATGCTGCATTGGCCAGTTCGGTAGAAGAAGCACTGACCTGAAGTGCCGTCATGGATGCATTGGCATTCAGCGTATCTAAAGCCGAGGCCAGACTGACTTTTCCACTCTCTACTTTCTGCTGTGCACTTTCAATGGTTTTCATTCCTGTATTGACTTTAGTCAGGAGTTTTCCCACTTCTGCGGATGCTGCCGGGAGATCCTCGTAGGTATTTACCGTAATTCCCAGCGAGGACAACGCCGAAAACTGCTTTTTCACAACCGCATTCACCTGTTTAATCTGCGCCTGCATTTCGGTGCTCTCTGCAAGCTGCGGGTTATCTTTTAACACCGTCACGATCCCAGTGTAGGCATCTGACTTCATAAAGGTCTGAATGCCTGTCTGGATCTGTTCCAAAGAAGCTTTCTGTTTCTTTAACTCCGCAAGTTGTTTCTTTAGATCCTGTTCCGTCTTATAGAGCTTCTTCTGCTGATCCATCGTCTGATTGATCGCGCTGTTTAACTTCTCCGATCCCTGACTGATGGAAGACTTTCCACTTTCTACTTTCTTTTTCCCCGCATCAATCTTTTTCTGGGATTTTTCAAATTGTTCGTCGATCTTCTTCTGAATCTTTTTATTTAATGCATCAATCTTATCCTGATCCAGCGTGACATCTACACTCTCTTCCAGCTGCCCGGTTGTAGTGACAGAAGCCACACCTTCCAGACTCTCGAGTGCCGGCGTCAGATCATTCTTCACATAATCGGAAAGTGCGTTCGCATCCATGCCATCCTTATCCACCGCTGCAGCCAGCACCGGCATCATATCCGGATTGACTTTCATAATCATAGGTGTTCCGATGGAATCATCCCATTGCCCGGATACCTGATCAAGGCTCTGCTGGATTTCGATCACCACCGAATCCATATTTGCATTCTGCTCATATTCAAGTGTTACTATCGAATAACCGTTATACGAGACAGAACTGATATTTTTAATGTTAGATGTCGTTGCCATCGCTGATTCAATCGGCGCTGTCACATCACTTTCCACCTGTTCCGGACTTGCTCCCATATCGGTTGTGACAACCAGCGCATACTGAAAACTCATATCTGGAAGCAGATCTGTCGTCATTTTTGACAACGAGACCGCACCAAGCACGATGACCAGCACGACTGCCACAAGCACGGTATAAGGACGTTTCACACTGTACTTTGAAATCATGTTTTCCTCCTGTAAATTTTTTCTTCTACTGAATAAAGCAGACGCATTAGAAGTGGAACACAGTTCCCAGCGTCTGCTTTTCTTTCATTATAACGATAATTGTTTCTTTTTTACAAGAGGATTTCCGAAAGCTTTATTTTCTTTTTAGAAACTTAGTTATTAATCGCAGTTCCGTTTACATAGAGGGTATAACCATTAAAATCAATATTGGAATAACTGCTGTCCGCATCTTTGAAACTTGTCACATAAGAATCTCCGGTCAGCTTGATTGTGGAATTCTTATCCAGTGTCAATGACAGAGCTTTTGCTGTATTATCGCCATTTATGGTTCCCTCATAAGAGGAGCTGTCACTCATCGTCATATCCAGTGTGGAAACCGAATCGATCACGATATTTCCCGATGCCTTCTGATTTTTCATGGTCAGGGTCACATTTCCTCCATTTTCTCCTTCCTTTCCCCAGGAATCTGCCTGTGCCCGAAGGAAATTTCCATCTGCATCCTGATTGACAATGGTATTATTCTCCAATGCAATGACCGCTGCCGTGTTGGTAATGTAGAAGGTATCTCCATTGTTTGTCGTGATATTACAATCCGTTGCGTCAAATTCTGCATT
>DLQV01000174.1:0-182 GCA_002474415.1 Lachnospiraceae bacterium UBA7598 | reverse complement strand
GATTTTCCGTTTAACTTTGTATTGCTGTCAGTCAGATCACAGTTCTTTAATGTCACCTGATTTTTTCCTTCAATAACAATTCCCTCCGATGCCTTTGCAGTCAGCGTCGCATTACTTACCGTTACATTTGCGGTAGAGTATACGGTTGGCGAGCCCTGTCCGGTCGTCGTGTAACTTCCGCC
>DLQV01000089.1:9724-11407 GCA_002474415.1 Lachnospiraceae bacterium UBA7598 | reverse complement strand
CACACCTGACAGGGCATAAAAGCAGGTATCTTCATATGCCGTGATCATAACCGCATCCTGCGTCAATATCGACCGGGTACCCTCTTTCAGCCGGACCGCCATGCCGGAAGCGCGCTCTAGCGCTTTCCGATAATTTTTAACCGGAATTCCACCACCCCATTTGCTTGCTGCCATAGCAGTTACCATGCGTCGCTTTTCTTTGTCTTCATATACATGCACCTGTCTGACCATCAATCCACGTTCTCTTGTTTCAAACGCAATCTTTGCCAGTAAAACACGTTCTGTACGGTCGATGCAGCGGATTCCCTGATCCCAGTCCTGCAAAGCATCTGCCATCGCATCCAGCTGATCAGCAATCACTTTGCGGTTCTCCTGCAGCCGGTGATACCACGCTTCATTGAGTTCCATACGGGAAAATGCCCAGATTGCCTCTTCCACCATTCCGGAATAACGCGGACATTCCTCCATAAAATTCTGGCTTAAAATTTCTTCTTTTGTGCTGTGTGCCGCAACTGCCTGTAACATCCGGCGGATTTTTATCCAGAAATCCGGTTTCTGTTGCTCTAAACACACAGCACATCCATCGCAGTCCGCACACAGTTTTCCCGTAATCTCCTGTGCCAGAATATCCAGATGGTCCTGCTGCTTTGGCTTTTGTCTGCCATCCATTGCGGCAAAAGCCACCGATAATTCATCCACCGCTTCTGCAAATGCATGGATTCTGCCGTGCGGGTCCACTCCCGCCACGGTTTCCATTTCCACATCTTCTTTGTGGTTTCTCTGCCGCTCCCGAAGAAGCTGACTTCCCATTCCGATCCCATAATGAAACAGTACGGCAAGCGCAAACACAACCACGCCCTCGCTGACACCAAGAATTAGGGCTTTTTTCTCCATATTCAGGATCAAAAGCCCCGATGTGTTCATTGCAATCGTTGTGATTCCCGCAATGACTCCCGCCGTCCATCCGCTGCAGCGCCTGTTTGCCCATATATAAAACCGGATTGCAATTCCCAGTACAAAAAGAATAAACAGATATTTCACAATCGCAGCCACCGGCATGCACCAGCCCATTCCCACAACCAATCCTATGTACAATAAAAAATTTCTCTTTTTATCCAGACAGCATGCCGCATAAAATGCCGGCACCACCGGATAATATCCCATCACACACAACATACTTGCTGCCAGTCCGAATACTGCATAGATCATTTTTCCGATCAGCGATCCTATCCCTATTGTTTTCCATTGTCCTGTACGCATTACACACCTCCAAAAATTGTTTTCGAGGGAAAAGTATACACAGACAATCGCGTATATTGTGTCAAATTTTCTGCGGATTTTCAAAAAGTTTTCGCTCAAATCTTCCATCAATCCATTAAAGAAAAAGAAGAACCTGTTCAAACAGATTCTTCTTTTCTACTTTTTTTCCTTGAAGATGATTTCATTCTTGTATGTAAGTCCAAGTTTGCTTTTTGCCACATCTTCAATGTATTGTGAGGATTTCATATAGGATTCAAGATCATCAATTTCGGTAGATCTTTGTGTTTCTTCCTCATACTGCTGCTGTAATTCTTTTTCTTTTGCCGCATATTCCGCATCTTTTGACCGGATCCTGCAGATCTGAACCGCCATGACAACCAAAAATGCAAGCACAATGATCATGATTCCTGCAGTACCGCTTCC
>DLQV01000089.1:0-9642 GCA_002474415.1 Lachnospiraceae bacterium UBA7598 | reverse complement strand
CTTTATTGTAGTCATTTCCCGGAATTTTTTCAACCTCTTTTTCAGATAATGAATCTTTTCCGTCAGATACCGCATCACAAACCGACTGCAGAAACTGTAATAGATCCAGGCACCCAGAAGGCATCCCAGAATCACATACCCCCGGATCTTTCCATTATTTACCTGACAAAGATGCAGAAAAAAACAAAGGGAAACGACCAGCCAGTATACCAGATCCTCCATGGAGATCATAAATATTCCATGTGGAAAAATTCTGCGGATAACACGAATTCCATCATATAAAGCAAATGCAATGATCCCAAACAAAAAAAACTGTGCAAAAATCCTGCTTTCTTCCACTTACCCGAACCACTTCCCAAACACACCACGGCCCGGTGTTCCGGAATATTGCAGCATATCCACGGTTCCGTCTATCTCTACTTCTTTTTTCTGCAGATCCAACCGGTTTACGTGAAGCTCTTTCCCCTTAATGGTCAGTCTTCCGAGTTCCGTCTCAAGGATAATTTCATTTGCATCAAAATTGACCACATCCGTTACCCCGGTAAAACTTCCGCTTTTCCGGTTCTGCAGGATCAGCTTATGCTGTCCTGCGCTGTTTGACTGTCCTCTTTCTTCCATACAAGCGCCCTCCTGTTAAAGAGTATGCGCCGCTTTTCTAAGATATGTATTCAAACAGATCTTTCGCCTGTTCCTTTTTGGTTGTATCCTGTATATCGGTAACACGAACCTTTACCGATTTCTGTCCAAATAAAATTTCTATCTCATCCCCCACTTTTACATTGGTAGAGGCTTTGGCTGGTTTTCCGTTTACCATAACTCGTCCTGCATCGCAGGCTTCATTGGCTACCGTCCTTCTCTTGATCAGACGGGATACCTTTAAATATTTATCTAATCTCATATCATTTCTCCTTATAATAGAAAAGAGAGCGTCCAATGACGCTCTCCCACATATTCTTCCACCAGAATTAGTTCAGGGAATCCTTTAAAGCCTTACCTGCTTTAAACTTCGGTGCCTTAGAAGCTGGGATTGTGATTTCCTGCTTTGTCTGTGGGTTTCTTCCAACTCTTGCTGCTCTCTCAGAAACCTCGAAAGTACCGAATCCAACTAACTGGATCTTTTCACCCTTCTTCAGCTCCTCAGCAACAACATCTGTGAATGCCTTAACTGCTGCTTCAGCGTCTTTCTTTGAAATCTCTGCCTTCTCAGCTACTGCTGCAACTAACTCTGCTTTGTTCATGTTAAAATTCCTCCTATGGATTCCTATATTATATAATTCGAGTTCCTTCTCTCAAATTACTTACAAATCTATTTATACTTGTTTTCCATCCTTTTGTCAAGGAAAAATGCGATATTTTCGGGCTTTTGAGCACTTAAAAACAACCAAAATTCTGTCTGAAAAATCGTCATTTTGACACAAGCGAGCTGGAGGATGTCATGCTGGAAATCAGATCTTTGAGTGTATCAAGTTCCTCCTGCCGGTTTTTGGACTCACTCTGACTGCTGGAACTTTCCTGTGAGCTGCTCTGACTGCTGCTCTGGCTGCTGCTTTGTGAACTGCTCTGACTATTGGTCTGTGAACTGCTCTGGCTACTCTGACTGCTGCCTGTTTCGTTGGAATCTTCGTCCGCAAGATTGATAACTATCGTGGATTTCTCGGAATTAACATATAAATTCCGCGTCCAGGTATCGTAATCCGGAGAATTTACCGTAATCGTATGGCTTCCATAGGTTAATTTTACCGGCTTCTCATAGTCCGTTTCTTTCCCATCAATGGAAAGCACCGCATCTTTGGCATCAATGACAAACTGTATCTTTCCGTAAGATGGTCCTTTTCCCTTTAACGTGTCAAGATCCACATTCGTAGTCTCCCCACGCGTGATCGTCACTTCTTTACTTCCACCCCATCCGTCATTGGCCACGCGAAGCTCATACGTTCCTTCTGGCACCTGAATTTCCATATCTGGCGTGATTTCTGCAAAGATCCGTGTTCCCAGCTGCAAAAAACTTCCTTCAAACAGTTCCGTATTCGACAATGCCAGTGTTCCCTGTGCGGTAGTCACGCGCACGGACAGAATATTTTTGTCCCGGCCAACAACACTTAACGTATCCCCCTCGGCCAGATCTGTCATCTGGATTCTTTGATCTCCGGAAAACACGATGGTATCGTCTGTATAGCGATATTTTCCATCCCCAATCTTTAGCATGTCCAGATCCGGATTCACCGAAAACCGGGTGATGTTATCGTATACCCATGCCTGATCGGAAATCCGGGCTTCCGTGAGAATCCCCTCACTGTCCACATCCCCGATGGTCACAAGCAGCCCCGGTTCAAAACTGGTCACGGGTGTCCGGTTTCCGTATTTGTCATAAAAACGCGTACCGGTTCCATAATAATACCGGTATTCCATGCCATCCGCATACCGATACAGCTGAAAGCTTTCTTCTATCTGATCAACTGCAGTCAGCAGAAATTCTTCGGATTTTTCTGTTTCCGTGGAATTTTCCTGTGTCTCCTGTGTATTTTGTCCCGCAATGGAATGATGGAAATAAGTAATTCCATCGTCTGTCGTCTCCTCCTGCTTTCCACATGCCACAAGCAGTGTGAGCAAAAGGAGCAGACATACATATGTAATTGATTTTCGTATTCTTTCTTTTTTCATATCCTTAGTATAGCTCATTCTTCACAGAAAAGAAAATAAATTTTCGAGAAAATGTTCCCTTGCAGGTTCTACCGCAATCAGCCGGTTCAGTTTTTCAATATCTCTTCCTGACACCCACGCCTTATGGGAATTACTGTAATGATTTGATACTTTCCAGAATTTCTCCGGAAATAATAACAGCTGACACAGCTGCTGTTTTTCCTCCTTGCGCAGTTTCCGCTGTATTTCATAAGCCTTCAGCATCTGTTTGCCCAATTCCGTATTCCAACTGTTTTTTTCCAACATTTTGCGCAGATAATTTGCCAGATCAACTACCTGATCCCCGTAAAATAAATTTTCATAGTTTACCAGCCTCACCCCATCGGCCGTGCACAAAATATTATGCTGATTACAGTCCCCATGACAAAATCCACAGTTTCTTCCCTGCATCTTCTGCTCCTCCAGCATCTGTACGGCCTCTTTCGCCTGCGCAATATAGTGCGGATACTGTTCCCAAAAAGAGCGTTCAAATTCATTTCTGGTTTTTCGCGACTGCACAAAATTCTTCACAAGAACCAGTTCCCGATAGTGCCGGTAATACAATACCGCCGGTTCATTCTTTGTATTTTTCATGAAATCCGGAATTTCTGTAACGCAGGAAGATACACAGCGGTGAAACTTCGCCAGCGCCTCTGCCCCCGCAGCCAGATCCTTTTCCCGTCCTGTCTGGCATTCACTTCCTTCTACCAGATCCTTCAGCCAGAAACGTATCCCACTCTCATCCGTTACCACACACTGCCCATCTTTTGTCAGACTGACCTGTTCCACCAGATAGCCCTTTTCCTGCATGCTGCATAATATTTCACGCACAAACTTTGCGCGCTCCGCCGATCCACGAAAAGGTGCAAGCACTTTTTTCCCCTGATCGGTCTCACAGCAAAACACGCCCCGGCCTTTGGTAATCTGTTTTATTTCTATGTCATATTGTTCCAACATTGCTTCCGGCTGATAATACAAAATAAACCCCTCCCACATGACTTGAATCTATTTTCATCATATGGAAAGGGTGTCTGATTTATTCCTGTTTTGTCTGCTGCAATTGTTGTGCCAGTGCAAGCAGCGTCTCCTTATGATTCAGTTCTGGCTCATCAAGAACACGTTCGTACAGATTCTGTAATACTTCTCCCATTTCTTTGCCTGTTTTCATTCCCTGTGCAATCAGATCCCTGCCATTTATGGCCAGATCTTTTTTCTGCACACATTGATGTTCTTTTAAGATCTCGTGATAAGTCTCTTCATAGGCATCAATATAGGCCAGTTTTTTTTGCCGCTCATACATACTCTGTGCCAGTGTGTCTGCACGTTTTACTGCAAACAGCGCATCCATGTTTTCAACTCCGATTCTGCTGATCGCGCGGCGAACATTGCGCGGTGTCACGGCCGGGCGGTCATCATGATAACGCACAAGCAGACATACGCGTTTTATCGTTTCATTGTCAAACTTCAAACGCCGCAAAATGAGCCGCGCCATCTCCGCTCCCTCTGCCGGATGTCCCTTGAAATGATTCTGTCCCTCCTGGTCTGTCGTAATGCAGACCGGTTTTGCCACGTCATGAAGCAGCATGGTCAGCCTCAGAATCCTATCCTGTGGAACTTCCTGCATGGCATGAATGGTGTGCTCTCCCACACTGTAACAATGATGTTTTGTAATCTGAGGGGTTTCCATCATCTTATCAAACTCCGGGAGAAATACTTTAGAAAGCCCAAGCTCATAAACCGTACGCATCTCCTCCGGATGTGCAGAGGTAAGCAATTTCACCATTTCCGTCTGGATTCTCTCCGCACTGACTTTCTGTAAATTGCCCGCCAGATCTGCCACAGCCTGTCTTGTTTTCTCTTCAATGGAAAACCCAAGCTGTGCCGCAAAACGCACGGCTCGCAACATGCGGAGCGCATCCTCTCCAAACCGGTCATGCGGTACTCCCACACAACGGATCACGTTCCGCTTCAGATCTCCAATCCCGTCAAATGCATCCACCAGTCCTGCGGTATCATTATATGCCATGGCATTGATCGTAAAATCCCGGCGTTTCAAATCCTCTACCAGATCCCCTGTAAAAGTCACAGACTTCGGATGTCTGGCATCTTCATACTCTCCATCAATCCGGTAAGTTGTCACTTCATACCCTGTATGATCCAGCATAACGGTAACGGTACCATGTGCAATGCCCGTATCTATCGTATGGGAAAACAGAGCTTTCACAACCTGCGGTTTTGCGGAAGTTGTGATATCCCAGTCCTGCGGACTGCGTCCTAAAAGTGTATCTCTGACACATCCACCCACGGCATAGGCATCATACCCTTCCAGCTGAAGTCTGTGTATAATTTGCTTTACATGTTCTGGTAATTGAATTTTCATAAAAATGCGTAATGTCCTTTTTCTCCTGTTTTGACTTTATACAAAATCTCATCCGCACTGCGGATCAATTCATTGATATCTTCCTCTTTTTTAACATTTCCTGCACCCGCAATTCCAATGGAACAGGTAATCCGTGATTTCTCGGTTGTCGTGATTGCATGTCCTAAATATTTTTCGATCTGCTGCTGGAATCCCTGCGTGGAATTGATCTTCTCATAGATTCCTTTTGCAATATTTTCAAGAACTTCATGATCATCGGTATTTAAAATCATGATAAATTCATCCCCGCCATATCGCGAAACGAATCCCCTTCCCTGAGCAGCTTTCTGGAAAATCTTTGCCATTTCCTTTAAGATCAGATCCCCGACATCATGTCCAAACGTATCATTGTAATGTTTGAAATTATCCAGGTCAATAAACATCAGACCTACATGATGCGCCTCTTTAGACATACTGTAACACTCGATCATCTGCTGGATTTCTTCATACATACCGGCACGATTGTAGATTCCGGTAAGCATGTCCGTGACCGCTGCTTCCTGCAGTTTCCGGTTCATCATATAAATTTTGTCGTTCGCTTCCATCCGGTTGATGGAATATTCCATCTCGCGAAAAAGCAGGGAATAAATTCTCAGATCATCCTCATTTAACATATATCGCTCAATGGATCCATGCCAGTTATCTTTCATGCGGACATAGGTGATCAGAAGGCTGGTCAGTTTTCCATTTTTTATAAACGGTGCCGCCACAAACGAACAGACATCATCCACACCAAAATATCCGATGATATCCTGATGTTCCAGAAAACTGTCGCTGATTTTTGACACGGCAAATCCCTGTGGATATTCCAGCATCGCATTTCCGATTCCTTCAATGACTTCATCCGTCATCTCACATTTCGTATCATTGTAAAGTACATGTGCACCATCCTCGTGATAACAGATGTACAATGCACAATCCAGACTGAAATGATTCATAAATGTATTAAATGCATTCTGCACCATACCCTCTACATTACTTCCACTCACATCAATCCGTTTCTGCCAGGTAGAAATAAACTCCATCTGTCTTCGGGATGTTGCATAATCCTGCAGAAGCCCCTCCTGCTTAATCAGGGATTCGATGTCTCCTTCCTGCACGGCACAGGTTTCCGGATGCTCACCCAGATCAATCTCTTCGAGCAGATTCATCGGCAGCAGACGGGCTGCCTGGGAATTAATCTCCTCATGCTGTAAAAGTGTCGCGCGCTCCATCTGGCAGCGCTCACTGCGTCCCATTTCTTCAAACAGCTTCATTCTTTCCTTCCGGAATAACCGATAACTGAAAAACTGGTTTCCTTCCGCCTGGAGCAGAAAACGCTCTGCCTGTTCAAAATTGGCAAGTGCCTCTTCCTGCTTTCCATCCATACGGTTGAGCATTGCCATAGAAAACATGTACAGAAACATATCATCATCACATTTTGCATAGTCATGAATGATCTCTTCGTTTTCATTTTCTTTTTCTTTTTCGATGATATAATTTAAAAACTGCCTGCAGTTTAACAAGTAACGTTCACAGTTAAAACGATCCTGCTGCATAATGCTCACAAGGGCCAGCAATCCATATAATTTTGACAGATTACATACGCGCAGACTGTTAAGATGCAGTTTTTCAATTGCCTTCATCGCCATCAGCAGATCATGTTCTGCCCTGGCATACTTCTCCTGCATGATATAATTCAGCGCACGGTTATAAAATACTTCCGCAATATCCTCCGGAAGACGCAAATGATAAAACACCTCAATGGCCCGGTTATAATAATGCTCCGCAAGCTGGTTTTTTCCCATGGCACTCAGATTATATCCTATGCCGGACAAAATTCTGCCCTCATAAATATCATCCCTTGATTTCATGAACTGGTATGTACGCACGGAATACAGCATCGCAATCTCATTCATGCCATTGGTTGCCGCAAGCATGATATTTTTCTGATATGCATCATATACCAGCTGTTCATTTCCGATTTCTTTTGCCAGCGCCACCCCTTTACTGAAATATAAAAGAGATGCCTCGGAACGATATGCCCTGGCAACCATCTCCGGACGATTGTCATATGCGTAAATGTAAATGTGCGCCAGATGATTCCGGTAATTGTTCTGCATCAGCTTTTCAATCAGCCCTTCGTCGATCGGAATATCCTGTATGCAGAAGAAAATATTGTACCAGCCGGACATACGCGCCATAACAGATAAAAGTTCTGCCTTAAATACCTGCTTTTCGTCCCCGCTTTTTTGGGCTTCCTCACCGGCATACTGTGCATACATTTCCGCCTGCTGCAATTTGCCCTGATACATCAGACACGTTCCCTTTAAAAAGGAACACTCACTGCGGTAAAACAGATCTTTCCGAACCGATGAAAGACGCATGGCGGAATCCACCATTTCCAGTGCTTTGGATAACTCCGCCCGCAAAATGGCAGTACGTGTATACAAAAGATAAAAATCACGCAGCGTTACATCATCGATAAAAATGTCCTCAAATTTCAGCTTATACTCAAGTTTCTGTAAATACCATTTTGCCTGGTCGCAATCCAGAAAATCGATGATCGTCTCTACCTTTGCGAGCATATGGGCATAATTTTTGTCTTCTGCCACATCCTCTGCATTCTCCCGGTCCCTGTGTTTTCCGGAGCTTCCAATGTGATAAATCTGGCTGCTGTCTTCGAGTTTTTCCACAATTGCATCCCACACATTGACGGCCGTATCCAGCCGTGGCTGCATTTCATTTACGCCCAGCACAATTCCGATTTTAGCGCACGGATCTGTCACCAGCCGATAGATAAGTTCCATGGAACTGCGTCCCGCCAGCTGAAAACGATTAATCACGATCATGATTGGACGATACTCCGTGAGCTTCTTTAACATGGCAACAATCGCATCTGTCATACGCCGCTGCTCATACTCTACCTCATTTAAAAGTACGCCTTCTTCTCTTCTGCAGATACCGTCTTCATAATAACCCATAAACAGGGGCCGATGCAGCTCATATGTTCCACATTCCCGCAAAAAAGCATCGAAATCTCCCTTTACAAACTGCCGGAACATATCACAGATAATGTCCAGGAACGGAGCATATGCCCCCGACAGTTTTTCGTAACGCAATTCACAGCAGGCAAAAAAAACGTTATCGTCTTCCTGATAACGTTTTTTATTCTCCAGCTCAGATACAGAAAAGTCATTGTTATAACTTGCCATAACAATGTTCTTTTCTGCATTTCCAATTCTGTGATATACCTGCTCTATAACACCATTAAAATACTTTTCAATCATGGCTCCAACCCCCTCTTTGAAATCCACAATCCCGGCTGATTTTTAATATGCCTTGCCCCAATATACCAGCTTATGTGCCGGTTTTCCACAGCATACACAAACATCTGAAATCTGTTCCTGATCATTAAACGGCATACAACGTGAGGTCACTGCCAGATCTTCTTTGATCTTATCCTCACATGCCTGATCTTCACACCACATACCACGGATGAATCCTGGTTTATTTTCTGCAATATCTTTGAATTCTTCGTAATTATGTGCATCCCAGATATGTGCATCACGATGTGCCTTTGCACGCGCAAACATATCTTTCTGAACGGTCTCTAACAGTTCCGGAATCTTTGTCTCGATTTCATCCAGGGAAACTTCAATTTTCTCTCTGGTATCTCTGCGGACAACCACACATTTATTTGCCGCAATATCTTTCGGTCCCAGTTCCACACGAAGCGGGATTCCACGCATCTCCTGCTCAGAGAATTTCCATCCCGGACTCTTGTCCGAATCATCCAGTTTTGCACGGCAGACTTTTCCCAGACGCTCACGCACTTCGTTTGCCTTATCCAATACCCCATCCTTCTGCATCTGGATCGGGATAACCATGACCTGTGTCGGTGCTACCTTAGGTGGCAGAACCAGACCATCATTGTCACCGTGAACCATGATGATGGCTCCGATCAGACGTGTTGTCATTCCCCAGGAAGTCTGATGTACATACTGTAATTTGTTCTCTTTATCGGTATACTGGATACCAAATGCCTTGGCAAATCCATCCCCAAAGTTATGGCTGGTTCCGGACTGCAAAGCCTTACCATCATGCATCAGTGCCTCGATCGTATAAGTTTCTTCTGCACCGGCAAATTTTTCCTTTTCTGTCTTCTGTCCACGGACAACCGGCATGGCAAGGAACTCTTCACAGAAATCTGCATACAGATTCAGCATCTGGATCGTACGCTCCTGTGCCTCCTCTGCTGTTGCATGTGCCGTATGTCCCTCCTGCCACAGGAATTCTCTCGAACGCAGGAATGGACGGGTTTCCTTCTCCCAGCGCACTACGGAACACCACTGGTTATACACCTTTGGCAGATCACGGTATGACTGGATCAGATTTTTATAAAAATCGCAAAACAGTGTCTCAGAAGTAGGTCTGACGCACAGACGCTCCGGCAGCTTATTGAGTCCACCGTAAGTTACCCATGCAACTTCCGGCGCAAATCCTTCCACATGATCCTTCTCTTTTTCCAGAAGACTCTCCGGAATAAACATCGGCATATATAC
>DLQV01000022.1:10148-11794 GCA_002474415.1 Lachnospiraceae bacterium UBA7598 | reverse complement strand
TTTTTCATTTGCATACGAAAATAATGAGGGAATCATTTATTATAACCCACATCAGGAGAAAGAAGTGACGGAGTATACGCTGTATCTTACAGTAGCGGATCCCCTGAAGGGAAGCAAAGTTTCGGTATCCTCTTTGTTTTCAGACGAATTCGGGGGTGGAACTCATATCGTGATTGATTCCGGGAAAACACAGTTTTTCCAGAAAGCACACACGCTTGCAGGCGTTGTGGTACAGCTGCGGAAAACATCGGGATGGTGGCTGCTTTTGAGTGTTCTTGTATGGCTGATTTCGCTTGGCATTCTGTTTGTATCGGCAGGATGGAAAAAAGGGTTTGATACCGTACAGATTCGCCGGATCGACCGCATACCGTTTGGAATTTATACGGTAATTACAGGACTTGTGGTGATTGGCTGCGGACGGATATGCCTTTATATGGGAGATGGTCTATTTCGAAATGCAAGAGCTGAATATTGCGTTGCGTATTTTGTAATTGCCTTTGCGCTGGCAGAGCTGATTGTGTATGAATATGTGATCAGTATCATTACAAGAATACGTGCAGGAAAATTCTGGCATTATACGCTGCTGCATCTGCTTTTAAACCCGTTTCGCCGGATAAAAAGAAAACTGCATGAAATCAGACAGGCGGCCCTTGCAAATCTGTCGATGATTGTAAAAGCAACGATCGTATTTCTGATGGTATTTTTTATAGAAGCATATCTTCTGCTGGCAGGTGGCGTAGACGGTGGTGTTTTTCTGTTGTATGTCATCTGGAAAATAGTAGAGTATTGGATTTTGTTAAAACTTCTGGCACAGTTTCGTATGCTTTTTGACGGGGGCGTAAGAATCGCACAGGGAGATTATTCCCATCCGATTGACTGCCATAAGATGATGTTTGAGTTTCGGCAGCATGCAGAAAATTTAAACAATGTGCAGAACGGTGTTGCAAAAGCCGTGGAGGAAAAAATGAAGAGTGAGCGGTTTCGTACCGAGCTGATCACCAATGTTTCCCATGATATAAAAACACCGCTTACTTCCATCATCAATTATGTGGATCTGATCAAGAAAGAGCCGATAGAGAGTGAAACGATGAAAGAATATGTGGAAGTTCTAGACCGACAGTCCAACCGGTTGAAAAAACTGATCGAGGATCTGATGGAGGCATCGAAAGCATCTACCGGTAACCTTCCGGTAAATCCGGAAGTATGTGATGCAACGGTTGTTCTGACGCAGATTGTTGGGGAGTTTTCGGAACGGGCAGAAAAAAATCAGCTGGAGATGGTAGTGGAATGTCCACAACCACCTGTTGAGATCTATGTGGATGGCAGGCATTTGTGGCGGATTATTGACAACCTGATGGGGAATATATGCAAGTATGCACAGCCGGGAACACGTGTGTATATTACACTGGAAAAATTTCACGGAATGGTGATTATGACGTTCCGCAATATTTCTAAGGATCGCCTGAGGATGGACAGTGAGGAACTTTTTGGAAGATTTGTCCGTGGGGACAGTTCCCGGAATACGGAAGGAAACGGGCTGGGACTTTCGATCGCAAAAAGTCTGACCGAGCTGATGCATGGAAATCTGGCAGTACAGATCGATGGGGATCTGTTTAAAGTAATTCTCAGTTTTGAGGAATATCAGG
>DLQV01000022.1:0-10112 GCA_002474415.1 Lachnospiraceae bacterium UBA7598 | reverse complement strand
TTGATGAATATCAGGAGGATAAGAAGCAGTAAAGATGAAAAACTCCTCGGTTGTATTTCTATATGCCATGTGCTATAATGTGGGACGTCTAAATACAGAATATAAACGGAGGACAAATCTGTGAAAATAATAATCGCCGGTGATGGCAAGGTCGGACTCACGCTGACGCAGAAGCTTTCTGCGGCAGGACACGACCTGACTTTGATCGATTCGAACCAGCGTGTGCTGGATTCGAGTGTGGAGCGTTACGATGTTATGGGGGTACAGGGAAACTGTGCCTCCATGCGCGTGTTAGAGAGTGCGGATGTGAAAAAGGCGGATCTGCTCATAGCAGCCACCAGTTCGGATGAGATCAATCTGCTCTGTGGCATGACAGCCCATGGACTGAATCCGAGAATTCACACCATTGCAAGAATCCGCAATCCCGAATATGGCAAGCAGATTTTTACCATGCGGGATGTCTATTCCCTTTCACTGATGGTGAATCCGGAGAAACAGGCGGCACGTGAGATTGAGCGGTTGATCCGCTATCCGGGCTTTCTGCAGAGGGAGACATTTGCAAAAAGCCGTGTGGAGATTGTGGAATTGCGGATCCAGAAAGGAAGCAAACTCTGTGATGTGGCGTTAATGAATCTGGAAAATGTCGTCAAATGCAAGGTACTTGTCTGTGCGGTGAGCCGTGACGGTGTTGTAGAGATTCCATCCGGACATTTTATTCTCAGGGAGGGGGATCATTTGTTTATTACGGCAACTGCTGATATGCTGACACAGCTTCTGCGCAATCTTGGCATTATCACGCACAAGGCAAAGCGTGTAATTATCTGCGGTGGAGGCAGAATCGGTTATTATCTGTCAACCTGGCTGGCAAGAGAAGGCGTCAGTGTGCAGCTGATTGAGCAGGATGAAGCGCGTTGCGAAGAATTATCCGGCAAACTTCCACCGGAAGTGTGTATCATACATGGGGATGCCAGCAGCCAGTTTTTGCTTGAAAGTGAAGGCATCCATGATTGTGATGCGGTTGTGACCATGACCGGCATGGATGAAATGAATATGATTATTTCTCTGTATGCGCAGACCTGTGGAGTGCCGCAGGTAATCACGAAAGTCGGACACATGGAGAATAACAGTATGCAGGACAGCTTGGGACTTGGCAGCGTCATCTGCCCGAAAGAACTCTGCTGTAACACGATTGTCCGTTATATCCGGGCCATGCAGAATACAACCGGTGCAGCACTGACGTTGCACAATATCGCAGAAGGACAGGCAGAGGCGTTGGAATTTGTTGTGGATGCCAGTACAAAGCATGTTGGAGAACCATTGCGGGATATTCGTCTCAAACGCAACATACTGATCGCATGTATCAGCCATGGAAGCAAAACAGAGATTCCAAATGGTGATTCCACCTACGAAGTGGGAAATTCTGTGATTATCGTTGCAAAAGGCGGGATGACGCTTTTGCAGCTGAATGATATTTTCGAGTGAGGATGCTATGAATTATAAAATGATGGGAAAGTTTCTTTCCCAGATCTTAATCGTGGAGGCCGGGTTTATGGTACCGGCCCTTTTGATCAGCCTGTACACCGGAAGCTGGCCAGCTGTTTATGGATTTGGCTTGTCGATTTTAATCACTGCGGGAGTCGGAGCTGTGATGTATTATTTCTGCAGGAATTCAACGCGGCGTTTCTTTGCCCGGGAAGGCATGGTCTGCGTAGCGGGAAGCTGGATTGCCATCAGTTTTTTTGGCTGTCTTCCATTTGTCTTTTCCGAAGAAATTCCAAACTTTATCGATGCATTATTTGAGATTGTATCGGGATTTACAACGACGGGGTCTTCGATTCTTGGAAATGTGGAAGCACTTTCTCCTGGAATTATGTACTGGCGGAGTTTCAGCCACTGGCTGGGTGGTATGGGCGTGCTTGTATTTCTTCTGGCACTTTCTCCGAATGGGGAGAGGGGCAAAGGGTATACCATGCATCTGCTGCGTGCAGAGAGTCCGGGACCGAATGTCAATAAACTGGTTCCGAAAATGCGTACAACAGCCCGGATTTTGTATGTGATCTACATTGTGCTGACGCTGGTTGATTTTATTTTTCTCCTGATCGGGAAAATGCCGGTTCTTGATGCTGTATGTACCGCTCTGGGAACGGCCGGTACGGGAGGTTTTGGAGTCAAAAACGACAGTATTGCAGGATACAGCCCATATATCCAGAATGTGTGTACCATTTTCATGTTTTTGTTTGGAATCAACTTCAGCTGTTATTATCTGCTTTTGATCCGCCATGTAAAGGAAGTACTCAAAGATCAGGAACTGCATCTGTATATCATTATATTTGTGGTCAGCATCCTGTTAATCACATTGAATGTCCGGGGACTGTACGGTTCCTGGGGAGAGACAATCCGCCATGCGGCTTTTCAGGTTTCTTCCATTATGACGACGACCGGATTTGCCAGCACGGATTTTGATCTGTGGCCGGGATTTTCGAAAGCACTGTTGTTGTGTCTGATGTTTGTCGGCGCCTGTGCAGGAAGCACGGCAGGTGGACTTAAGATGGGACGTCTGCTTCTGATCCTGAAAAATCTGCGCAGAAATATCCGCAGGATTTTGAGCCCGCAGCGGGTGGAAGTTGTGCGGATGAACGGAAACCGGATCGGGGAGGATGTATTAAATAATACAAATACCTATCTGGCGGCTTACTGTGTGATTTTAGTTGGAAGCTTTCTTTTGATTTCCATCGATGGACTGTCCATGACGACAAATATGTCTGCGGTTGTTGCGTGCTTTAACAATATCGGACCGGGATTTGATGCGGTGGGACCGACCTGTAATTTTTCCGTGTATTCCTGGTTCTCCAAACTTGTGCTGATTTTTGACATGCTGGCCGGAAGACTGGAAATTTTCCCAATGCTTGTTCTCTTTTCGAGAAGTACCTGGAGACATAAATAATTGAATGGATTTCTCAATTATTTTATGGTAGAATAGTAGGGTGCTTTTACAAAACAATAAAATATGGAGGAGAGAACATGTTAGAGAAAATGTTTAAGCTCAAAGAGAACAATACCACAGCGAAAACAGAAGTGATCGCCGGTATTACGACGTTTATGACCATGGCTTATATCCTGGCTGTAAACCCGAACCTGCTTTCAAAGGCAGGAATGGATCCGACAGCAGTGCTGATCGCAACCTGTCTGGCATCCTTTATCGGTACATTTGCAATGGCACTCCTTGCAAATTATCCGTTTGCACTTGCACCGGGTATGGGACTGAATGCATACTTTGCATTTACCGTATGCGGAAATATGGGATATTCCTGGAAAGTAGCCCTGATGGCAGTATTCTTCGAAGGTATTATCTTTATTATCCTTTCTCTTACCAATGTGCGTGAGGCGATTTTCAATGCCATTCCAACCACATTAAAGAAAGGTGTGAGCGCCGGCATCGGTCTGTTCATCGCGTTTATCGGATTGCAGGGTGGACATATCGTTGTAAACAACGATTCCACATTGTTATCTTATGTAAATTTCAGAGATAACTGGCATACCGAAGGAATCTGTGCAGTACTTGCACTGATTGGTCTGCTTCTTACTGCAATTTTATACATCAAAAAAGTCAAGGGATCGATTCTGATCGGTATCCTGGCTACCTGGGTTCTCGGAATGATCTGCCAGGCAACAGGAATCTATCACATTGATGCAGACGCAGGATTTTATTCTCTGTATCCGACATTTGCCATGACTGATTTTTCAAAGATTGGTGAGACGTTCGGACAGTGTTTTACGGCAGATTTCCATGGAGTCGGAATCATGAACTTCATCGTAGTCATGTTGTCTTTCCTGTTTGTAGATATGTTTGATACAATCGGAACACTGATCGGTGTATCTGATAAGGCCGGCATGTTAGACGAAGATGGAAAGCTTCCGCATGTAAAGCAGGCACTGATGGCAGATGCCATTGCTACTTCTGCTGGTGCGATCCTTGGTACCTCTACAACTACAACATTTGTAGAGAGCTCTGCCGGTGTCGGAGCAGGTGCCAGAACCGGTCTTGCATCCATCGTTACAGGATTATTATTCCTGCTTGCAATTTTCTTTGCACCAATCTTTACGGCAATTCCGGGCTTTGCAACAGCTCCGGCATTGATCTTTGTTGGATTCCTGATGGTATCCGCTATTGTAAAGGTTGATTTTGAGGATCTGACAGATGCAATTCCTGCTTATCTGTGTCTCATTGCCATGCCTTTGATGTACAGCATTGCGGAAGGTATCGCAATCGGCGTAATCTCTTTTGTACTGATCAATCTGATCTGTGGTAAGTATAAGAAGATTACTCCACTGATGTATATTCTTGCAGTACTCTTTATCTGCAAATATATTTTCCTGTAATTACGCAGTGGATGAGCCGCTTTCTGGTAAAACGGGAAGCGGCTTAAAGTCTATCTGCATATATAAAACATAAATGGAGGAACAACAATGAAAAAATTAAACAAGGTAATGTCTGTTGCGGTAGCAGCAGCCATGATGGTATCTCTTGGTGCCTGTGGAAGTTCTACAGATGCAGCAAAGAGCGGAACACAGAGTGCAGATGCATCTGGTAAAGTATATAATATCGGAATCTGCCAGCAGCTGGAGCATCCGGCACTTGATCAGGCAACAAAAGGATTTGAGGATGCCTTAAAGGAAAAGCTGGGAGACAATGTAAAATTTGATCTTCAGAATGCACAGAATGAGCAGGCAAATGCTTCTACAATTGCAAATAATTTCGTATCTTCCAATGTGGATCTGATTCTTGCAAATGCAACCACTGCTTTACAGGCATGTGCAGCAGCGACAACCGATATTCCAATTCTTGGAACATCCGTTACGGATTATGCAACGGCACTTGAGATTGATGACTGGAGCGGAACAACAGGAAGAAATATTTCCGGTACATCCGATCTGGCACCACTGGATCAGCAGGAAGATATGCTTGTGGAACTTTTCCCGAAGGCAAAGAAAGTTGCAATCCTGTACTGCTCGGCAGAAGCCAATTCCAAGTATCAGGCAACGGAGTTTGAAAAATATCTGGACGAGGATGGAATCAGTTACAAAGAGTTTACAGCATCCGATTCTAACGATATCGGTTCTGTAACACAGAGTGCAACGGAGTATGCAGATGTCATTTATATTCCGACTGACAATACTATGGCACAGAACACAGAAGCAATCAGCAACATTGCACTTCCGGCAGGAATTCCGATTATCGCAGGTGAGGAAGGAATCTGCAGCGGATGTGGTGTGGCAACACTTTCCATCAGCTACTATGACATCGGTAAAAAAGCCGGAGAAATGGCATATGACATTTTAGTGAACGGTGCAGACATTACAACAATGAAGATTGAGACAGCACCTAATGTTACCAAAGAATACAACAAAGATATCTGTGATCAGCTTGGGGTAAAGGTTCCGGATGATTACAAGGCTATCGAGTCTAAATAATTAAGGAGGATGGGTATCGTGTTAATCTCTGCTTATTTTGCGTCCTTAAGTCCGCTGGCACTGTTTCGTGCGCTGCCGGGTTCCATTGCACAGGGACTGATCTGGGGTCTGTTGGCACTGGGCGTATATATTACATACAAACTTCTGGATTTTGCGGATCTGTCGGTGGATGGTTCTTTTGCCACCGGTGGAGCGGTAGCGGTTATGATGATCCGCAGTGATATGAATCCGTGGGTTTCCCTTATTTTTGCGTTTGTTGCAGGAATGATTGCGGGAATGATCACCGGTCTTCTGCATACAAAACTTGGAATTCCTCCGATTCTTGCCGGAATTTTAACGCAGATTGCACTGTACTCCATCAATCTGAATATTATGGGACAGTCCAATCAGGCAATCAGTGTGGATAAATATTCACTCGCGGTTTCTTTGCGTTATGTGTCCGGAGATACGGCAGCCAAAATCAAAGTATTTACCACATGTGTTCTGTTCTGTGTTGCAATTGTAGCAGTTCTCTACTGGTATTTCGGTACCGAGCAGGGACATGCCATCCGTGCAACCGGATGTAACCCGCAGATGGCCCGTGCACAGGGAATCAACACCAGTTTTTGTAAAGTGCTTGCACTGATGATTTCCAATGGTCTTGTTGGTCTGTCCGGTGCTCTTTATGCACAGTATCAGGGTGCAGCGGATGTCAATATGGGACGTGGCGCGATCGTTATCGGTCTTGCAGCTGTTATTATCGGAGATGTATTGTTTGGAAAGATCTGTGCGGGCAGAAAACTTGCCTTTGCTTATACCCTGTTTTCCGTGATCGTGGGAGCCATTATTTACTATGTGGTTTTAAGTATTATCTTATGGCTGAAATTCCCATCCGACGATCTGAAACTGTTCTCTGCAATTGTGGTTGCAATTTTCCTTGCAATTCCATATCTGAAGAACAAGAAAAAAGCGACAAGGGGGCTGTAAGCGATGAGTGAAATGTTAAAAATTGAAAATATCCGGAAAGTATTCAATCCGGGTACGATAAATGAAAAAGTTGCTTTGGACGGCGTAAACCTGACGTTAGAAGAAGGGGAGTTTGTTACCGTGATCGGTGGAAACGGTGCCGGAAAATCTACAACTTTGAATGCAGTTGCCGGTGTATGGCCGGTGGATTCCGGTAAAATTTACATTGGTGGCGAGGACGTGACAAAACTTTCCGAACACCGCAGAGCGCAGTATTTAGGACGTGTGTTCCAGGATCCGATGACTGGTACGGCGACCACAATGTCCATTGAGGAAAATATGGCAATTGCAGCAAGACGTGGAAAGTCCAGAGGATTGCGTTGGGGAATTACAAAGGCAGAACGCGAAAAATACCGCGAAATGCTTTCCACACTGCATCTTGGCTTGGAAGACCGCCTGACATCGAAAGTCGGTCTGTTATCCGGTGGACAGCGTCAGGCAATCACGCTTCTGATGGCTTCCATCCAGAAACCAAAGCTTCTGCTTCTCGATGAGCATACGGCTGCGCTGGATCCGAAGACTGCCGCAAAGGTACTTGAAATTTCGGATCAGATTATTTCAGAAAATCATCTGACAGCTATGATGGTAACACATAATATGAAAGATGCGATCGCTCATGGAAATCGTCTGATTATGATGCATGAGGGAAAGGTTATCTTAAATATTGCAGGAGAGGACAAAAAGAAACTTACGGTCGAAGATCTGCTGCATCAGTTTGAGAAAGTAAGCGGTGAGGAATTCGCAAGTGATAAGGCACTGCTTTCATAGAAAATAATAGATTTGTTTATGCATGATAAGGGTCAAAACTGTTTTTGACCCTTAAATCATGTAGAAGGGAGATAGGATATGCCTGTATTTGATTTCAGCAATACAAAGGAAGAAAAGAAAGCTTCCGAGTGTACTTATACAACATTTCAGTCGAATGAAAACACTGCAAGTGCCGAACATCCGATTCTGGTTTTAGATAATACAGCAAAGCAGTGGAAATATCATTCCTGCGGAGTGTTTACGAACCAGACAAAGCGCACAGCATTTGAGTTTACGGAGGAAGACGGAACCGTATGTGCGGATATTCTGCGGGTGGATGCCCGTTTTGTCAATCTGCTTCGCTGGCTGGGAGAAAATCACATCAATGTCCGGTTGTCAGGAGAGAACACATCAGATGGATATGCGGTGTATAAGATTCGTGAAATTGCATTTGGCGGTGGAAAAAAGCTTTCGGCAGAAGATGGCTTTTTACAGTTTATGATGGATCGTCTGTTTGCCAGCAGTGCACCGAGTGAGGAAGCGGTGGATGAGGAGCAGGAGGAAGATGGCGATGATATGAAACTCACCAGTATTCAGAGCATCACCGATTTTATGACCTGTGCAGGAAGAACCATGCCGGACAACATCCGGTTGTGGGCGCGCCGGAATTTAGCAGTGGCACGTTCCAACGAAGTGTCTCCGGAGGAGCGGCGTCATGCACAGCGTGCCCTTTCCATCATGATGAATATCCAGTGGAAAAACAATTATTTTGAGGCCATTGATCCAGAGGAAGCTCGTCGGATTTTAGATGAAGAATTGTATGGCATGGAGCGTGTGAAGCAGAGAATCATTGAGACGATCATTCAGATCAACCGCACACATACGCTTCCGGCATACGGACTGCTTCTGGTGGGACCGGCAGGAACCGGAAAATCGCAGATTGCCTATGCAGTTGCCCGTATTTTAAAACTTCCGTGGACAACCCTTGATATGAGTTCCATCAACGATCCGGAACAGCTGACCGGAAGTTCAAGAATTTATGCCAATGCAAAGCCGGGAATTATCATGGATGCATTTTCCATGGCAGGAGAGTCAAGTCTGGTATTTATTATCAACGAGCTGGATAAGGCGGCTTCTGGAAAAGGAAATGGAAATCCGGCCGATGTCTTACTGACACTTCTGGATAATCTGGGATTTACAGATAACTATATCGAGTGTATGATTCCGACATCTGGTGTTTATCCGATTGCCACAGCAAACGACAAGGAACAGATCAGTGCACCGATTCTGTCACGTTTTGCCGTAATCGATATTCCGGACTATACATTTGAGGAAAAGAAGATCATCTTCTCTAAATTTGCACTGCCTAAGGTATTAAAGCGTATGAGCTTAAAAGAAGAGGAATGTATCATCACAGATGACGCATTGAATACGATCGTGGATCTGTATTCGGGCACTAGTGGTATCCGTGATTTAGAGCAGGCGGCAGAACATATTGCTGCAAATGCGCTGTACCAGATTGAGGTGGATCATTTGAAATCGGTTACCTTTGATGCTGAGATGGTGCGAAAGCTCCTCATTTAAATGGCTGGTTAACTGCGTGGTCCGGGGCCTGGGAGTTTAAAGGGACGGATTTGCGGGGTGGTGGTTTAAAGATAGGTTTTCTCGAGACGACGAATTTGCGGTGTACATGATTTTGCTCCGGTTTTTCTGCAAGTCAGCTCCGGAATTGATTTCACATGCATTTCAAAGGTTTATTCGATTGTGCTATTAGCGTTACATAATGGCACTCCGGAGCAAATTGCAGAAAAGACCTTCACAAAACAGTACACGCGTCAAATTCTGTGCATTGCAGAAAACATAATTGAAATACATACTTCCGCAAATCCTGTTTTTGGAACAAACATAAAGGGCCCGGAATCGGCAGTTAAGGGGACGCTTTTTCATCCCATTGACAAACCCCGGTAAAATAGCATAAGATAAAATGGACAGGGAGAGAAAAAGCGAAAAATAACGCTTAATCTATAGAATCAGAGGAGATAAAAACATATGGCAAGACATAAGCTTGAGAATGAACTCATTGCAATCGAAGTAGAAGAGCATGGAGCAGAATTAAAATCTCTGGTCCGTAAAAATACAGGAAAAGAGTATATGTGGAAAGCAGATCCAAAATTCTGGGGACGGACAGCCCCGATTTTATTTCCGTTTGTCGGAGCAGTAAAGGAAAAACAGTTCCGTACCAAGGGAAAGACCTACACGATGGGACAGCATGGATTTGCCCGTGATATGGATTTTACACTGGATTCTAAGACGGAGGACACGCTTTGGTTTGTATTACAGTCCAATGAGGAAACCATGGCAAAATATCCTTATGCATTTACCCTTCGCATTGGATATCATATAGAGGGAAATAAGCTGGAAGTGCTCTGGCAGGTGGAGAATCCTTCGGAAGAAGAACTTCCGTTTTCGATTGGCGGACATCCGGCATTCAACCGTCCGAAGAATTGTAAAATCCGCTTTGATGTGGCAGGACCGCTCACAAGTACAACGATTGTAGATGGTCTGGTCGGAAACGGTACGGTGGATTACGAATTGAATAACAGTTATCTTACGGTTACGGATCATCTGTTTGATGCGGATGCGCTTGTTATCGAAAACCAGAATGTGCACGAAGTCTCTCTCTGTGATATGGAGGGAAATCCGTATCTGACCGTTACGATGGATGCACCACTGTTCGGAATCTGGTCACCGGCAGGTCCGGATGTTCCGTTCGTATGTGTGGAACCTTGGTACGGACGCTGTGACAGCGCTGATTTTACCGGCGATTTAAAAGATCGGGAGTGGGGAAATCTGATTGCACCGGGCGGTATCTGGAAAGCCCATTATAC
>DLQV01000051.1 GCA_002474415.1 Lachnospiraceae bacterium UBA7598 | reverse complement strand
GCGGCAGCGTCTGTGAGGTTGCCGTTTTTCCTCCAATTTCATACCCTTTGATGTACGCCTTATTTCCACCTCCCTCAGACACCACTTTTTCCAGCAGAAAACGCATTTTTTCTGATGTTTCCTCCCTGCAGATTCCCTCCTGCACCGGAAAATCAAACGTTTTTACCACTTTTTTGTCCGCATCCTCCACCTGCATTCCCACATGCGGTGTCACACGGTTTCCCCCATTTATAATAGAAGAAACTGTGGTTGCCAGCTGGATCGGCGTAATCTGAAAAGACTGGCCAAACGAGATGGTTGCCAGCTCCACCAGTCCGATATTTTCCCGCTTATGCATGATGGTTGAAGCCTCTCCCGGCAGATCAATCCCTGTTTTTTTCAAAAGACCAAACTGCTCAAAATAATCGTAAAAACGATCAGCCCCGATCCGAAGTCCCACATTGATAAATACGGGATTACAGGAATTTTCGATTCCTTCCACAAAGCTTTCCGCCCCATGTCCTGTGGTCTTGTGACAGCGGATTCTGCGATCCTCCACCACAATATATCCCGGACAGTGAAACCGATCTTCTAAAGATACCACCCCTTCTTCTAGTGCCGCTGTCGCCGTGATCACCTTAAATGTAGATCCCGGCTCATAGGTGTCATTGATGCATTGGTTTCTCCACATCCGGTTACAGTACTCCTGTTCTTTTTTGGTACCTTCATATTCCTGATACTCCTCAATCAGCTGAAACGGCTCATTCAGATGAAATTCCGGATAATCCACCATCGCCATGATCGCTCCGTCGGAAGGATTCATCACAATAATGCTGACGGAGTCCGCTTCTTTTTGAATATACGCTTTATTTGCCGCCTGCGTGGCAAACATCTGAATATTGGCATCCAGTGAGGTGCGCAGATTATTTCCGGCAACGGGTTCTTTGCGTTCCTCACCGATATTATCAACTTCCACTCCACGCGCATCGGTTGTTGTCAGAATCAATCCATCGGTTCCCTCCAGATATTTATCATAGACACTTTCCAAAGCAATGATTCCCTGATTATCGCCACCGGTAAATCCGAGCACTTTTGAGGCAAGCGTGTCATACGGATAATTTCGTTTATAATCCTCATCCACTTTCACCCCTGCATAGCCATATGCCAGAACCCGGTTCCCGGTTTCCTTATCCACGTTACTTTTGATCTTCTCCAGAGATGAATATTTTTCTACCCGTTTGCGGACCTTTTCTTCCGGAATTCCCAATTCTTTTACCAGCATGGAAATGACCGCTTCCGGTTCCTTAATCTGGTTATGTATGACAGAAATGGTGCAGACTGATTTGTTATCTGCCAGTACTACACCATTTCGATCCAGAATCTTGCCTCTGGCGGCTTTTATTTTTCGTTCCCTCTGCTGCAGATCCTTCGCCTGCGTTGCATAATATTCTCCCTCGAAAAGCATAAGATAAACCAGACGCCCACACAAAACCATCGCCAGCAATACAACAGAAAAGAAAATAATGCAAATTTTTCTGCGGTGATAGGTTTTATTCCATTCCATGAAAAACCTCCGCACCACTATCCTTTTCTTAAAGCATATGCGATGCAGAGCCTTTCTAAGAACTCTCTGTCTTTAGTTCTTCTTTTTCTTTTCATTTCTGGACTTGGTTCCGTTATGTTTTCCGGTACACTGGGAACTGTCCTTAGAACCGGTCACATCATATCCTTTGTTTACACTGGTCGTCTCCTCATCCGGATAAATATTCATATATGGAAGAACTTCCTCCAAAATTTCACGCGCAATATTCTGCGCAAACACACTGTGTGGCTGGTCTGCCACATTGGGTTCATTCACAACCACATAGATCAGTACCTGTGGATGATCGTATGGGGCAAACCCCATAAAAGAAACCAGATACTTTCCGTTTCCACGCGGGAACTTCTGTGCTGTTCCTGTTTTACCACCCATAGAATATCCGTCCACTTTGGCGGTATTTCCCGTACCATCTTTGACAACGCTCTGCAGATAATCCCGGATCTTGTCGCTGGTACTCTGTGAAATGGTCTGCTTGACGGCTTTGGGTTCCACCGTAGAAATTGTATTTCCTGCTGAATCCGTGATCTTGGTTACCAGATGCGGCTGATAATATGTTCCGCCGTTGATCAGAGACGCAAATCCACTCACCATCTGTATCATGGTACAGTTGTAGTTCTGTCCAAATGCATTGGTTGCCAGATCAATCGGTTTCATATCTTCTACGTTGTACATCAAAGACGCAGTATTGGCTTCTCCCGGCAGATCAATTCCTGTTTTCTGTCCAAATCCATAAATCGACTGATATTCCGTAAAATTTTTTTTCCCGATTTTATATGTCATCTGCATAATGGCAACATTACAGGAATCCATCAGTGTCTTTCGCACCGTCTCTATTCCATGTCCATAACGGGCCACACAGCGCACTTTCTGTCCATTGAAATCTTCATATCCATCACAGACAAACGTCATTTTATCATTGATCGTCCCTGT
>DLQV01000045.1:3642-3965 GCA_002474415.1 Lachnospiraceae bacterium UBA7598 | reverse complement strand
GGAACGATTGAGTTTGAATAAAAGGCTAAATCCCTACAAGGCTTGTATTTACAGGCTTTGTAGGGATTTTTTATGTGCAAATGGGTACGTTTTGGGTACAAAAATTTATTTTGATACCTTTTGATACCTGGTTTCTTAATTCTTCGGGTTTAATCCGAGTTTATCCATAATCTCATCGTGCGATTTCTGCATGTCCAGTCGATCCTGCCATGGCTCTGATTCCGGATAAATGTCCATCCAAAGGTTGAAGTCAGCTTCTGCTTGCAACAGGGCTTCTCCACGCTTCTTAACGTCCTTAATTTCATTGCATTTTTCAACTTCAT
>DLQV01000045.1:3061-3563 GCA_002474415.1 Lachnospiraceae bacterium UBA7598 | reverse complement strand
GAAACTAATGCCGACCATATCATTTCCGTCCTTGTCTTGGTATTCAAAAAGCTCACCACTGTATTGACGGAAAACCTGAAACAATCTATGCATGGCTTTCACGCCGTCAAAATCTGAATTTGTTAAGACTTCAACATTTACCGCAAGAGCCTGAGCCAATGCTTCCAATGAGGATAGCTTGGGATTTCTGCGTCCACTTTCATAGGCTCGGATATAGGATTCGCTTACGCCAACCATATCACCTAATTGTTTTAAGGTAAGTCCTCTTTCTAGACGGATACGTCGTATATTTTCACCGACAGTCATTGCGTTCCCTCCTGTTTATAAAAACATGTTACATATATGCGCACCAAATGTAACTTGATTTTACCATATGATACTGAAAAGATAAATAGAAACATAAAAAAGATGTTGACACGTATCAAAAGATACGCTACTATAAAGACGTATCAAAAGATACGCAACAAAAACAAAAGAAATAAAATGGAGGAAACAGTATGAA
>DLQV01000045.1:0-2953 GCA_002474415.1 Lachnospiraceae bacterium UBA7598 | reverse complement strand
CCGTGAAATGAATAAGGAACTGTCTGAAAAAGGCTTCCTTACAATTGCAGGCAAGATTCCGGTGGAGTATTTTCGTGAGAAGTGGTATGGAGGAGCAAAGGAGGTGGGAGCATGAGTTGTAGTGCAAAACGAGATCCGAATGGCACATGGCATATTCAGTATCGTTGGACAGACTGGACAGGAACCAAGAAAAAATCTCAGAAACGAGGTTTTAAAACAAAGAAAGAAGCTGAGGAATGGTATGCACATTTTATAATGCAGCAAACTTCTGATCCGACCATGATCTTGAACGATTTCTGGGAGATATACAAGGCAGACATGGAGAAGCGGTTGCGGAAAACCACCATGAAACAGAAGGAATACGTGATGAAAGACAAGGTGCTCCCGTATTTTGGAAATACACCAATCAATGCAATCACAGCACCTATGATACGCAAATGGCAGGGAGAGATGATTGATAAGGGATTTAAGCCTACTTATTTGAAGACGATCAATAATCAGCTTAGTTCTATTCTCAACTATGCGGTGCGTTTTTATGAATTGCGATCCAATCCATGCCACAAAGCAGGCAGTATGGGAAAAAGCAAAGCAGATGAACGACCATATTGGACATTGGAAGAATTTCAGAAATTTTCAGATGCAATCATAGATAAAAGAGATTCATGGATGGCATTTCAGATATTGTTCTGGACAGGTATGCGTATCGGAGAGTTACTTGCCTTGCAGGTGAAAGATGTGGATTTTGAGCACGGAACGATACGTGTAGATGAGTCACTTGCAAGAATTGACGGGGAGGATTTGATTACAGCTCCAAAGACAGAAAGTTCGGTACGAGTGATCACAATTCATAGGGAGTTGCAGGATGAACTTCGAGAGTATATTGATACGCTTTATCGTCCGAGACCGGGAACCAGATTATTTGCAGGAAGAACAAAGAGCTTCTTTGAACATGAAATGGAGCGTGGCATAAAGCAGTCGGGAGTGAAGAAAATTACAGTGCATTGCACCAGACACAGCCATGCAAGTATGCTGGTACAGATGGGGGTCAGTCCGATAGAGATTGCCAAGCGACTGGGGCATGGAAAGGTAACAACAACGATTGAAACCTATTGCCATCAGTCGGGAGATGCACAGGAAAGAATTGCGGACAGGCTCGGAAAAGTGAATCGGGGTGAGGAAGATGGCATGTAAACGAGAGGACAGATTTCGGCATAACACAATCGCTTTCTGGCTGAGTGATGAAGAAAAAGCAGAGGTCGAAGCAAAAATTATATTGTCGGGAGTGCCGAAAGGTGAGTATTATCGAAAGGCTGTGCTGGGACAGGAGATTACGGTGGTGTCAGGCAGTTATATGTCATTTCGATTATCAAAGGTGTTGGAGCGGATCTGTGAAGAGTTGAACAATGAGAATTCAGAGAATGAACTGCTTTTGAAGGCTTTGGTAAAAGAATTGATAGCATTACAGAAAAATGCCCCTGCTGGTAACAGGGACATTACAGAATAAAAAGGATAAAGCCTTTCTATCCACAACAAATTTATTATAGCAAAGGCTTTCTCCGCAGGAAAGGAGAAATTTGTAATTTGGATATATTTTCAGAAGTGAAAGCGCATCTAACCGCAAGACAGGTGGCAGAAAGTTATGGACTGTATGTTCGTAGAAATGGCACTGCCTGTTGTCCGTTCCATGATGACAGACATCCGAGCATGAAGGTGGATAAAAATTATCACTGCTTTGCATGTGGGGTGGGCGGAGATGCGATTGATTACACGGCAAGAATGTATGGATTATCCCAGTATGATGCAGCAAAGAAATTGATTGAGGATTTTAACTTGTCAATTCATACAGAAACAATGAGTAAGAAAGAAAAAGAGAAACTTCACAGGGAAAAAGAGGAGCGCATGCGCATTATCCGAATCAAGAAAAGATTTTCAAGGTGGCGTAGGAAAACGATAGAATTGTTAAAAAAAGCACTGGTTCAGATTGATGATAGTGGACAGGTACTTTGTGCTAAGACACCAGATGTAATGTTTTCTGATAATTATGCCATGATGCTTCATGCAGAGCCAATCATTAATTATTGGCTTGATATTCTCTGTATGGGTAGTGAGCAGGATCAAAAAGAATTATTTATACAGGGCAGAAAAGAGGTGGAGAATATTGCAGGAAATGTCAGCAAATGGCACAGAAGTATCGTGGAGCGATGTCGGGAAAGTGCTTGATGATGAAATGAGCAGTATTGAGGATATCCGGACTGATCTTGTAAGAAATGATAAGGGAAATGTTTGCCAAAGTATTGATAATTGTATGACGGTTTTCAAAAGAGATCCTTTGTTGAAAGGCGCAATCAGGAAAAATGATCTTTCAGGAAAAATTGATATTGTTGGCGAGATGGGGTGGGAAAGAACATCTTGTAGCGTGACGGATACAGATGTTTATCAGCTGCATTGGTATCTGGAAAAACAGTATGGATTAAAAAATGAGAGAAACATTAACAAAGCGATGAATATCATTGCAAGTGAGAACCGGTATCATCCGATTAGAAAGTATCTGGAACAACTTGCATGGGATGGAAAGCAGCGTATTGGAAAATTGCTCCCCAAATATCTGGGAGCTGAAGATGATGCCTATACCAGGGAAATCATGCAGCTTCTTATGTTGGCAGCGATACATAGGATATATGAGCCGGGCTGTAAGTATGAAATTATGGTGTGTCTGGTAGGAGGACAGGGCGCAGGAAAGTCAACATTTTTCCGATTCCTTGCAATCAATGATGAATGGTTTTCGGATGATCTGAAACGTATGGATGATGACAATGTGTATCGGAAGATGCAGGGACACTGGATTATTGAAATGTCTGAGATGATGGCTACTGTGAATGCAAAAAGTATTGAAGATATCAAGTCATTTATCAGCAGGCAGAAAGAAACTTATAAAATTCCATATGAAACGCAT
>DLQV01000211.1:309-3112 GCA_002474415.1 Lachnospiraceae bacterium UBA7598 | reverse complement strand
TATACCAGCGCCAGGAATTTTACTTTCTTGTGATCGTATTTCTTGTAATTTTCCATGGCATCCATGTACCAGATGGCATAATCCGCATCGGTCAGCTCAATCACATCCTGATTGATGTCAAACGGTAATTCTTCCGGACGCTCATCAATCGTTCCGTCCTTGCGCTCATAGACGATCTGTGCTTTCCGGTTGATGTTTTTAATGGTACGGCGTAGATGTCCGCGATCCGTATTATCATCTGTACGGTTAAAAATAACCACATCACTGGAAAAAACCTGTTCCTGCATCATTGCACGCATATTGTTCATATACAGATCATACGTCGTGGAATCTACGGTTGCCAGTGACTGTACAATCACCCAGCCTTCCGGCATTTTTGCCTCAAGCAGTTTGTCCATCCCCCAGGTGCCGTTGTACTCGATAAAAACCTGTTCCGGCTGATAGGTATCCTGAATCTCCTGCAGTTTTGCAGGTGTAAAATCCTCTTCCTCTTCAACCGTTACGAGCTTGAAGTTGATCGTTGCCAGTTTTGCTTCGTCATATTCTTTCTCGCCGTCTTCACACATAATGATGATTCCCTTCGAACCATCACCGAAGTTATTCTCAAACAGCGTTTCTTCTACGAGAGTTGTTTTTCCGCTGTCCATAAATCCTGTAAATAAATATACCGGAATATCCTGTGCCATAATTGCTCTCCTTACATTTTTCTTGGGGTTTACAGCATTTTAAAGACCAAATGTCTTCAGTAATTCGTCCTCATGAATCTCCGTTCCGATTACTACGATACGTCCGGTGTAATCCGGCTCACCCTCACGGATCTCATACTCACCTGGAACCATATCAAAGTACAGCCAGGTACCATCGGTGCTCTCCACCATACCTTTGGAACGAAGGATATTATCAGAATCGACAAATTTCTTGAGTACCTCCTCAAGTTTTGCACGCTCAAATTTATGTGGCGTCTCCTTGCCCCAGCTGGTAAATACGTCATCTGCATGATGATGATGGTGATGTTCATGATCATGGTCGTGGCAGCCACAAGTACAGTTCTCACCATGCTCATGGTGATGCTCATGCTCCTCATGGTCATGATCGTGATGATGTTCATGTTCTTCGTGGTCATGATCATGATGATGCTCATGGTCTTCATGATCATGGTCATGATGATGGTGCTCATGCTCGTGTTCTGCCTCTTCCTTTGCATGATGTGCCTCAGCAAGAGCTTTCATCTCCAGGTTATCCTGTCCTTCCATTACCTTAAGGATCTGTTCTCCGGATAATTTTGCCCAGTCTGTTGTAATGATGGCAGCCTTTGGATTCAGTTCCTGAATCTTGTTGACACAAAACTCCAGCTGCTCCGGTGTTGCATTCTGGCTGCGGCTTAAAATGACAGTTGTCGCATACTCGATCTGATTATTGAAGAATTCACCGAACGCCTTCATCTGCTTGCTTGCCTTGAGTGCGTTCACAACTGTTACCAGTGCGTTTAATTTTACATCCTGCTCTTTTTCAATATCAATCACGGACTTCATAACATCGGAAAGTTTACCGACACCGGATGGCTCAATCAAAATACGGTCCGGATGATACTTGGTGATCACTTCATTTAAGTTCTTGCCGAAATCACCAACCAGGGAACAGCAGATGCATCCGGAATTCATCTCTGTAATCTGAATACCGGAATCTTTTAAGAATCCACCGTCAATGCCGACTTCTCCAAACTCGTTCTCAATCAGTACAATCTTTTCCCCTGTGAATGCCTCATCAATCATCTTTTTGATAAAGGTTGTTTTTCCGGCTCCTAAGAATCCGGAGATAATATCTATTTTTGTCATGATAATCCACTCCTTTTTATTTTTCAGAATCTATTCTATTTTACTCGTTTTTTTGCAAGAATGCAAGTTACGGCATATTCGGTTCCATAATGCAAAAAAGCACCCCGCGAGTCATCCCGCGGGGTTTAAATACATTAGTTGTATTTTCTTTTTCTAGCAGCTTCAGATTTCTTCTTACGCTTTACGCTTGGCTTCTCGTAATGCTCTCTCTTACGAATCTCCTGCTGAATACCAGCCTTAGCACAGTTTCTCTTGAAACGACGTAATGCGCTATCTAAAGTCTCATTCTCTTTTACGATTACACTAGACATTCTTTCCTAACCTCCCTCCAGTTGCGATATTGTGCATCAACTGTAAGGTAATCTTAATTGCACTATCGATTATTTTAGCAAAATATCATGATTTGTCAATAGTTTTTCCGAAATTTGCAAAGAAAATTTCTCTCACTCTCTTAAAGTTTTGTAAACACAGAAGTTTCCTTTTTCAATCCATCTGCAATCGCAAAGTTCTCATCCATCTTCTTGGAAATTTTGTCCATATCGGATACAAGTACCTGCGTACTGTCTGCTGCTGAAACAACGCCACTGACACCTTCTTCGATCGCATGCGAAATCGTATTTACAGAGCTTGCAATCTCATCCATGGAATTCTGCAAAGAATCTGTTTTTGTCTCAAAATCAGCCATAACGCTTTCGATATAGGTAGCCTTATCATGGTATGCCCCACCGGATTCTACAAACTTCTGGAACTCCGGCAGAATTTTCTCATTCATGTATCCTACCAGTTCGTTGGCATTGTCCGCCAGATTATGTACCGCAGTTATGACTATTGCATTGATACTCTGGATATTGTTAGCCGCCTCCTGACTTGCGGAAGCCAACTGACTGATTTCGGAAGCAACCACTGCAAATCCCTTTCCCGCATCTCCGGCACGGGCAGCCTCGATAGATGCATTGAGTGCCAGCAGA
>DLQV01000211.1:0-240 GCA_002474415.1 Lachnospiraceae bacterium UBA7598 | reverse complement strand
CATTTGTCAGATTATCTACCTGGTTGACGCTGTTACTGTCTTCAATTGCTTTGCTTAAAACAGAAACAATGTCATTTACCTTTGCCCCTGTCGTATCCATGTTTTCACGGGCAGCATGTTCCATTGCCTCTGCGTGCTCTTTCATTTCTTTGGTATACTGGTTGATCTCAATGGTTTTCTCTGCAATTGCCTTTACTTCTCCGGCAACCGATTCTGTATTTTCATTGATCCGTGAAGCAT
>DLQV01000061.1 GCA_002474415.1 Lachnospiraceae bacterium UBA7598 | reverse complement strand
CACGTAGGCTTCCGCTTCTTTTTCTTTATTTTTCTCCATGACTTTTTCGTCATCGTCTGTCGCAATACGGATCACTGGTTTCAAAGGCTGGACAACTTTATCGTCATCCACCTCTTTTGGCGGGATCAGTACCGTTCCCATCTCTACACCGCGCGCCGTCTCCACGATGACGTGCATCGCCGTCTCCAGATCATAATCCAGCGGGTCAAAATAATAAATCTTTCCCGCACGCTGAAAACGGATTCCTACCACTTTTATCATATTAATTCTCCTTAATTGTCAGTAACAGCAGTTCGATCACGAGATCGAAATTTACATTTGCCGAAATCCGGACTTTCGCTGTCTCAAGTGCACGGATGATCGTCTCAATTCCCTGATACGACCGCTTTGCTGCCTGTTTTTTTATGTCATAAACCTCATCCTTAAAAATGAGTCCGTTTACATCATTGGTTGCTTTCATGTAAAGTACATCACGGAACCAGATCATCATAAGATCAAAATAATCATTGACCGTCAGCTTATACTCTGCAATCTGTTTTACTGCTGCTGTCATTTCATACAGATCAATGTCTTCCAGACGCTTCATCAGCTGCAGCACCGACGCTTTCAGTTCCCCAAATTCTTCGGAAGATGCCAGCTGAATGGCTTTTCCTACATTTCCCTGGGAAAATGCAGCACATACATCTGCCTGGTAATCCGGAATGTGATATGTTTTCATCAGATAAGCTTTGATTACATCTTCTTTTACCACTTTGAGATTCAGTGTAATGCAGCGCGACAAAATCGTGGGCAGAAAACTGTCCGCATTTGTGGTGAGAAGCAGGATGACCGCATATGCCGGCGGTTCCTCGATTGTTTTCAGCAATGCGTTCTGTGCCTGCTGGTTCATTTTTTCCGCCTCATCCACAATATACACTTTGTAACGGCTGCTGTATGGTTTTATCACAATATCGTTATTAATCTGGGTACGGATATCGTCCACCCCGATCGTATTCGGCTTTTCATGGGATACATAGATAATATCGGGCTGATTATGATCCATCGCCTGTTTGCAGGAGCGGCAGGAAAGGCATGGCCTTGTTCCTTCTCCCTCACATTGCAGTGCCATGGCAAAAGCCTCTGCAAGCATCATTTTCCCGGAAAGCTTTGGTCCGTTAAAAATATATGCATGGCTGACTTTGTCGAGGGCAATTGCATTCTTCAAATGCTCGATGATCTGTTCATGTCCAATGATGTCTGAAAATCCTGCCATAGTCATCCCCTCCTTGTATCTGTCTAGGTCAAAATATCCAACAGAAGTCCTTTAATTTCTCCAATACGGTCCAGAATCGAAATATGATCCTTTTCGTCTGCCACCAGCTCGCTTGCCAGCTCATCCAGATTCTTATCGATCAGGCGAATAATGCCGTATACCCGGTGGCGTCCCCTGCGGTCAAGAAAGTTCTCTCTTGAAAACCGGTGGGAACGGTAAACTACTTCATTCAGAAAATCTTTTACCAGTCCACGGTACTTTTTCATATCCCGGATGTCCATGTGCTCCGCAAGACGGTTTCCCTGTGCCGTAATATCACTGAGCAGTTCATCCACCTTTGCCTGCAGATCCGCATCCGTGATCGCACTTGCAAGTGTAAACTTGAATGAACCGTCGCCTTCTACTGTTTTTGTGGCTTCCGGTACCTGATTGACCGCGGATATATCGTTTACTTTTATCGCCATATAGAAATCCTCTTATCCTATTTCTCCATCCCGAACATATCCCGCCGGATATATTCCGTGATCTCCCGGATGGTTACTTCCATATCATTATTTACAAACCGTCGTGTGATGCCTGCCTCTGTCAGTTTTTCCTCGGAAAAATCAGCTGCATCCGCAAGAAATCTCCGGCACATTTCTTCATACTGCGGAGTTTTCTGCTGTCGCTCCCTGGCAATCGCCCGAAGCAGCCGCTCGCCATCCTCCACTTCTATATAAATCGGCACCACCCGCGAGCTTCCAAAGTATCTTTGTATTTTCTGATACCCTTCCAGTGTCACAATATACAGATAACTGTGCGCCGACAGGTCAATTCTTCCATCATCCACCGTAAAATATTTCCAGATCCCATAGACCGTGTGATATGCCCGCAGCTCGATCACCTTGCCTGCGCTTTCCAGCTGCTGTACATGTGTCTCATCCGTAAACACATATTCTCTGCCATCCGTCTCTCCCTCTCTGCGGGGCCGGGTGGTATACGGTACAATGCGCGCAAGCGCAGGATCTCCCTGTTGCATGATCCGGCTGTAGATACTGTCTTTTCCGGAAGAACTCTTTCCCATGACACAATAAATTTTGCCCATTTATCTCTTTCCTCTAGTATAATATATTTGCCATCATTTCACAACGTTTATACACGTCAAATCCGGCAGTCCCTCTACCTCCAGGCCCAGCCGGATACAATGCCGGATCGTTTCTGCGGTCTGCACGTCAATCGCTTCGCCAGGCACAAGAATCGGAATTCCGGGCGGATACAGATACACATAATCCCCGCTCACCGCTCCCGCGGCTTCCTCCAGCCGGACCGTTTTTTGTTCTGCGTCCAGCGCCTGATCAATCGTCATGACCGTTTTTTGTTCCCGATAAATCTCCCGCGGTGAAATCGCTCCGGTTTCTTCCTTCTTATGAACCGTTCCGTCAATACATTCCAGTGCATCCGAAAGCCGCGCAAAACCTTCGTCCGTATCCATAATGGAAGTCATGGCAACTACATAGTTTCCGCTTGCCATCTCCATCTGCAGACCATATTCCCGTAACAATATCTCCTGAAGGTTCTGTCCGCTCATGCTGTTTCCGGTCAAGATCAGAAGTTTTCCCGGATCAAACGAGAACGCTTCCTGTTTTGAAAAATCGGATGGCTGTAATACCTGCAGTGTTTTCAGATTTTTGATCTTATCCCGAAACTCTGCAAGTCTTCTGCTGTATGCTGCAAACAGCATTTTGCGGTCTTTTTCTATGATCTGCAGACTTTTTTCAATCCCCGCCATCAGAATGTATGACGGAGAACTTGTCTCATAAATCCCCAGAAATTGTGCGACCTTTTTCTCCGCAATCCGGTCGGAACACAGATGCAGCAATGCGGTCTGTGTAAATGCGGGAAGTGTTTTGTGTACACTCATAATCACCGCATCCGCGCCAAGCCTTGTGGCATTTTCCGGAAACCCCGGAGAAAACCCGAAATGTGCTCCATGCGCTTCATCCACGATCAGCGGAATCCCATACGCATGCACAATGTTCGCAATGCTCTGGATATCCGATACAACTCCGTCGTATGTCGGGGAAGTGATGACAACAGCCCGGATATCCGGTGTCTGTTCCAGCTGCTTTCGCACCATCTGTGGTGTCACCTGCCCCTGGATGCCGTAGGCGGTATCTTCCGGATAGAGATAAACAGGAACCAGCTGCCGCAGATACATCGCGTGATATACCGCTTTGTGACAGTTTCTCGCCACAAGGATTTTTTCGCCCCGTGGGACTGCTGCACTGATCGCCGCAAGAAGGCCGCAGGTGCTTCCGTTTACCAGATAATACGTTTTTTTTGCACCATACAGATCTGCCGCTTTCTGCTGCGCCTCCTGCAGAATTCCGGTTGCATGGTGAAGATTATCAAATCCCTCAATTTCCGTAATATCAATGGCATAGGGATTGGTAAAAGGCAGGAATGCCCGTTTATGGCCGGGCATATGAAACGGATATATGTCCGATTGTTCCAGTTCATTCAGTTTTTGTTCCAGCATATTTCCTCCACTATCCTAAGAACCGGCCAAGTTCCGGCATCCAGTCATCAAAAAAGATCTCATTGCGGCACAGACTCTCCCAGATCGGGGACACAAACGCCAGAATCAGATTGATTGCGTCTTCCCAGGAAACCTCTGCCAGCCCATGGTTACGTAGATACTTTTCCCAGCGCTTGCGCATATATGTGTAAGTCCGGTATCCGTCCAGCTGCTTTAATCTCTGCTCTTTTCGCATCTTCGGAGATGCAGCGGTAAGCATCGTCAGTTCCTCCAGCACATAACGCCCGCTGAGCGGCTGTGTCTTGAGCAGCCGGTATGCATCATAATAACTTCCCATGCTGCCGATCAGTTCCAGCTTGTCCATAATCGCAAACAGATCATAACTCAGTTCACTCTCCGGCGAATACACCAGATAGGAAATTTTTCTGCCTCCGCCCACTGCAATCAGTTCTTCTTCTCTTGTTCCCGGAATCTGACTGATCGCACCAAAACTGTAGATCTCAATGTTTAGCGGAACCTTCATGTCAAAATACTTAGCAGTCATGCTGAGCCGGATTCCGCCGCTCAATGCCGTCACCGTACCTTCCCAACAGATCTTCTGTGCATTTTCTTTTGCAAAAAGCGTTGCTTTGATATGCTCGCCCATTGCGATAGATAATCGCTGGCCGGGTTGCAGTTTGTCCGGCGTGAGTTCTTCCTCACTTCCCTTATAAAAAAAGCGAATGCGCTTCTTGGCGCGCTGCCGATATGCCTCTTCTCCCAGAAGCGGCAGGCTCATCAGCCATAAAAATTCACGGTATGCAGACGTACTGACACGCAGCATCAGATCTTCCACCGCATATCCCCACAGGAGATCTGCAAATGGAATGGAGAGCATTTCACTTCTCTTTTTCAGTTCTGTTGCCTCACATACACCGACTTTCATTACAGCCACACTCCGATCAGACTCTGTACCTTTCCTGTTACTTTACGCGCTCTGGCATATTCCATCAGCATGGAAATATCTTTATCATTGTCCCGGATATAGGACTGGATCGCCTCCCGGAAAATCGCCCGGTCAAGCTTTGCCTCATATTTCAGGCAGTCACAGATCATCCGTTCCTTGTCGTAAATCTGAAACGTCAGCCCATTCTGCTCAATCGTTGTGGAACCAAGCTCCAAAGCTTCCGGTTCTGTATAGTATGGGATTACTTTCGGATAATCCATCTTAAACCGCGACTTGGATGTATTTTTGTCCACTGCTAAGTGCCATCCGTAAGGCTTTTCCCGGATATATCCATACGCATAGAGCGCACTTTCCATGCACAGACGCGCATCCGGAAACAGCCGCGCGATCAGTTCTTCCTCGGAAAAGCGGTCGATCCGGTCGGTATAATAACCGTTTTTTATCCGCACCAGTGTCCCGGCCTCCACAAATTCCAGAATCTTGCGGTAATCCACATCAAGTGCCGCAAATTCTTCTTTTTTTACAATGCCGCCTTTTTCGTTAATGAAAGCGCGCAGTTTTTCCAATGTTTCTTCTGATGATTTACTCTTTTTTGTATTTGTCGACATTTTCCGCTCCATAAAAATTAACGTGGTATTTCACTCCGTATTCTACCTTTTCCGGTGGAATTCGTCAAGAAAATAGTAAAATGTCGTTTTTATTTCTTCCTATGTAATTTCTTATCTTTTTCCGCAAAAAAAGGAAGCCGTTTTTAAAACAAGCTTCCCTTTCGTAAATTTACCTTTATTTCGTAATTGCATTTACAAATCTTTTTGTAATTTCCCGCGGTCTTGTGATTGCAGTACCTATCACTGCCGCATATGCACCACACGCAAATGCTTTCTGTAACTGCTGCGGCTCCCAGATTCCTCCCTCTGCGATCAGCGGGATTGTCAAATCGTGCGCCAGCTTTTCTAACATTGGAAAACATGGAATTTCTGTCCCTTTGGTATCCGGTGTATAACCACAAAGTGTTGTTCCAACAATGTCAAACCCAAGTTCCTGTGCACGCATGCCATCTTCATAAGATGCACAATCTGCCATAAAGACCATATCCGGATATTTTTTACGCACTTCTGGGAAAAACGTTTCTATGGTGCTTCCATCCGGCCGTTTCCGGTTTGTTGCATCCAATGCAATGATATCCGGTGCGGCTGTCATGATGGCATCAATTTCTTTCATGGTTGGTGTGATATAAATTTCCGAATTATCATAGTCTACTTTATATAAACCGATCACCGGAAGATCCACTTCCTTTTTAATTGCAATAATGTCTTCCGGTGTATTTGCGCGAATTCCAACGGCACCGCCTTCTTTTGCTGCAAATGCCATCCTCGCCATAATTTTTGAACTGTAAAGAGGCTCGGTCTCCAATGCCTGACAGGAGACGATCAAACCTCCTTTTATTTTATCAAATACATTCATCTCTTATTTCCTCCTTTTCGTAAATTCTGACAACCAGATAGGATTTGTCCATGCCGTGTGCCCATGCTCATCTATACATTCTGCACGAATATATGTTTCTTTTCCTGTTAACGGATAAAATGCTTCTGTCAGAGGCACTCCATGTTCCGACAACCGGGTCACACCAAAAGCTACCGGCCCGCCGACAATGATATTGATGCGTTCCACCGCACTGCAATTCACAATAAACTGGTTATTTTCCACCTTCCAATCATATAGTTCCGGACCTGAAGAAGAATAATATTCTCCGTTTAAAATTGCCTGACAGATTGCTTCATGGGAAAGTTCTTCCGCCTGCACAACAATATATCCACCAAACGAATCTGGAAAACTTCCCCCATTGTGATTATCATCTGTCGCATCCGCATTCATATGTCTGCCGCTGCGAAGCATCAGATCCCAATAGGTTACATCATAACCCGTGCCACACTCATTAACGGTGTTATAATTAAAAATTTCCAACATATCGATATCCGGAATATTGATAAAATCTTCCGGTCTTACACGTGACCAGATTGGATGATTATACGTCACGATACAACCATGACTCTTTAATCTCTCTGCAAGTTTTTTCCCTGTTTTATTTCCATCCCAGTCCGTTCCGTAATAAATGTCCGGCTCTACTTTTTCCATATGTGAAAAGGTATTTTCCGACGCATCCTTTTGCATGCTCTCTGTTCCGAGAATTCCATTCATATGATGCAGTCTGACCGTATTTCCCTCATCATCAAACAATACTGCAGTAGCTTCAACTCCCGGAAGAATAAGAAAATCCTTTTCCCCCAGTTCCTGACGGTAATCCGTATAAAGATCATGATCACTGAAACACAAAAAAGAATATCCTGCTTCCCGGTAATTTTTTGCTGACTGTTCCGGTGTCCAGATACCATCGGAGTTGGTTGTATGGCTATGCAGGTTTCCTTTATACCATCTTTTCATGACAGTACTTCACCTCCAGATCCACTTCAAACATCCGCTTCCATGGCATCGCTACCCTGGTGATTACCAGCTGGTCTGCAATGGATGGCAATGTTTTTTGTGCAAAAGTCTGCAATTCCTGTTTTACCTGATCACTGACAATCCCCTGCGTTTCCTTTACATCAAAATAATTCATATCCGAAGGAAGCTGTTCCGTAACATGGCTCCTCACTACACTACAATAACCGCCATCCTCCAGATAGCGCTCCACAAGGAAATCGTCATGCTGCCTGCTTTTTCCGTTGTAAAGTACATCAATCGCCTCTGCAATAGCTGTGCCAATGGTATTTGCCGAAGTATTCCATCCCGCATACCCGCCAACCTGCATAAGCAGCTGATTCTTATCCAACAAATGCATAAACATAATATCCCCACCGTTGGCATATGCATTGTCCGCAATGGATACAATCTTATGTTCCTTGATGCGTTCCTTCAAGAACTCAATCATTTCCGGCAGATTGCGCTGTTCATACCATTTTTTATGATTGATGAACTGTCCTGCCGCTTCCTGCATCTGCTCTCCCGGAGCGGTTACTGCAAGGATAAAATCTGCCTGTTCATAACTTTCCGTCTGCTGACATCCCGCCGACAAAATATGATATTTCAATGTCTCTGCAAGTGGCAGCCCCTCATACAGCGGCACAATGTCTCTTGCCTTTTCTACTGCGTATTTCACATACACCTTTGGACATTTCCCATGCATCACATTGAGCATGCGGGAAAGCAATGTCAGCTCTACTTCATCTGCTCCCGGATAAACCAGCACCTTGTCTACCATGTCATATTCCCTGACTTTTTCACGGATGCTCGCCTGATCCATCGCTGCATATCCATATGCTGCAGAATCATCCTGTGGAATGACCAAAGCATCAATCCAGCCATCTCTCAGATACTGCAATGTTTCCACATTCATAAAGCGGTTCGTCTCACGTCTGGCAATATAATCATTCAGACATTCCTGATCGATCTTATCCATCAGTTTGGATAACTGTGCCTGGCTTTTTATTCCGAGTCTGCTTTTATGAATAACCACCCCTGCATCATGGATTTCTTTTCCATACTGCTCATAATAATCCGGTTCTTCATCGCTGCTGGAATAATTCGGGCAACGCATAATTACCTGAAACGCATAGATCAGCATCTTGGGATTTTCTTTTCTGATCTCCCGGATCAGTTCCATGCGGGAAAGTAATGTCTCTTTCATTTCATGATGAATCCGGGAGGGAATCAGACCGCCATAGAGCAGTGTATCCACTGACAGAATCAGTCCATCTGCATCTTTACATTCTTTTCTCAGGAAAGAGGCCAGTTTATCCAGATCTGCCGGTTGTTTCTTGTTTCCCAGCGTCTCAGGTCTTACTATATTAAAATCTTCATTCAAAAATAATCGTTCCGGGAAAAGCATATTACATGGCCGCTCATCCAGCGGAACTATCACTATCTTTTTTTTCAATGTTATAATCCTCTCAGTTTTGTCCCATTCCTGTTTGTATACAACCTATAATTCCATATATGCGGCACGATATGTCCGCGCTGCAAAAAAGTCAAACTGACCATAAAATGCTTTTAAAATTGTCCAGTCAATATTGACGGTCTCTACGCCAAGTTCCCGGAGCTGACAAAGCGACTGCCGCAGTATATAATCACCCACATGATGTCCTCGAATTTTTTTAGCAATGCCGATCGGTCCAAGTCCGCCGCGCCCATTTGGTTGCTGTCTGGCATTTTTTTCTACCGTCAGCATACAATATCCTATCAGCTCGGAGCGGTCCGGTGTCCAAAGCATTATGATCTCTTCCGGTGCTTTTCCATGTTGCAATGCCATCCTTGCCTCGTACTCCCATCGCCCTGGGAATTCCCGGTCCAGAAAACCAAGCAATGCCTCCCTTTCCCCGTGATAGCAATCTGTCACACAGATATCCTGCCACGGAGTTTCATCAAATCCTTCGATTTTCGCATTACCTGTCAGGTTTCCCTCCAGGTCATAATGATCTTCTCCGTTGAGTGTAAATCCAATCCTTTGAAAAAATCCACACTTCTGCTTATCGGGAGCCGGAATTCCGGAAAAGAAATTTGCAAAATCCTGTCCCAGGAAAACCTTATGTATTCCTTTTTCCCGTAATTGCTGCAACGTTTTTTGCAAAAGCAGTGTCCCGTATCCACAATGCTGGTACCCTTTTGCGACACCGCAAATGGAAATCCATGCTGTATCGGGATACAATTGCTGATTCCCTGATAGTTTTACACCAGAAAAGCCAATCAGCACATGATTTTCCACATCTCGCATACAGACGCTTGTGGATAGATCAAATTCGGGATCTTCAAACAGATGACTCTGCAGTTTTTCCGCTGTCACAAAATATTCCGGCGCAAATACCTCTCTGCATATCTCAGCCACATCTGCCCGATCCTCCGGCTTCATCGGCAAATATTCGACTGCATCTGCATATTTCCACCAATTATCTTTTACAAGATAGGACAGATCAAACAACATACATCCGGCTGAATGTTCCATACACATGGCAATTGCCTGTGAAATTTTCTGTGGTGTCTCACGATACTGATCCAAAAATAAGGAATCCACAATTGTTGTCGCATTTCCCGCCACGTGTTCTGCCAGCTTTGCTGCCCCTTCCACGCTGTACCAGTCTGCTGGTTTCTGGTTCTTTGCCGCCTCTGCTATGGTGACATCCTCGTAATAACAGCCGGAAAGCAGCGTATCAATTTCTCCTGCATAAGCTGTCTGCTGTAATTTTTCTTTATCACACCATGGAAATTCATCTCCGGTGTATGTTTTGTCTGCCCAATTGACTCCTACCTGATAATACAGCGGATACCAGGACCCTGTATAATCACAGAATTCCACATCTGGATACTCCCGCAGCATTTGTTTTACTTTTACAATAAAATCATGTATGATCTGCATTCGCCAGGTGACAAAAGTGCCAAAATACCTGCCCGGTTTTTCCTTGTATCCATTTTTTGTCTGCACAATGGTATACATATCTTCCGGCCATTTCTCGTCGGATATCCCACTATATGCTTCCCATTTTTTTCTGCTCTGTTCACTGAAATCCGTACTTAATCCCACATAACGCACACGATCAAGTACAATGCCGTCCGGATGATACGTTTCCACAAATTCCTTCAGCAATGCAAGGACATAAGTCTGAACTTCTTCATTTCCCGGATTTAAAAAGATTTCTCCAAAATCATCAATACTTCCCACGGTATGCAGATTGCCAGCCTCTAGTTGTTTCCGGATGACTGGTTTTCCTGCCTCATCCAGACCATACACTTCGCAGGCAAATCCGTCTTTTTGAATTCCCGGCATATCCGGATGCGGTTTCTTCCCGTTTCCCGCTGCAAAAGTATCAAATGCAGCATAACATTTCATTCCCAGTTTTTTTATGATGGAAAAACATTGCATGACATAATCATGCCCCGGCAAAAATGCCTTGTCATATTCCGAATAATGCGGTGCGATTTTGCTTGGATACAAAGAAAAACCCGTCGTATCCTTTACGCTTAAAATAATTCCTGTCATACCAATCGCCCGGCACTTCTTCATCGTCTCTTCAAACTTTACAGCATCAAGAATCCATTCCTTATTTGCGGTAATTTCCACCCACACTTCATATCTTTTTTCCATAGGTTTACCCCTTTACTGCACCACTGACAGCTTCAATATAATTCTTCTGACAGATCATAAATACAAGTAATACCGGAATGATTGAAATAACAGTTCCAGCCGCTACATAACCAAACTTATAACTGAACGAACCATTCAGATACTGCAACGCTGTAGCCAGTGGATACTTGTCCGGATCCTGCAAAACGATAATCGGCCATAAGAACGCATTCCAGTTTCCAATAAAATCAAAGATAATAATTGTAGAAATACTTGGCATAATTCCAGGAATCATAATGGTTGCCCAGGTACGCAGTTCCCCGGCACCATCAATCTTTGCAGCTTCTATAAGTTCCTTCGGAATTCCCAGATAAGCCTGACGAAGCAGGATAATACTAAAGGTCTTTACGGAAGTCGGAAGGATAACGCCAGCATAGGTATTTAACAGATGCATCTGTGAAATCGTAAGGTAATTAATAATCATACCAGCTGCTGCCGGAATAATCATGGTTGCAACAAGCACTCCGAAAATAAGGTTTTTCCCTTTAAATTCCATCGTGGCCAGCGGATATGCACACATTGCAGAAAATACGACATCAATTATGATACCTACAACTGTGATTATCACGGTATTCCCTACATATTTACCCAGATTCATATATTTGATTACCCCTATATAATTTGACAGGGTAAAATTTTTAAGAGAAAAATGCAAATCATAAATATTTGCACCTGTTCGCAAAGATGATAATAAAAGCCAGATAAACGGTCCTGCACACAAAACTGCCACCAGTGCAAGTACGAGGTATGTAGAAATTCGGCTGGCAATATGATTTCTTTTTTTATATCTTACAGTCTCATTACTCATTGTTTGTCATTCCTCCCCGTTTTCCATAAATAAATACTACGATACTCAGCATGGTGGTAAGGATACCCTGAATTGCACCGATCGCTGCGGCATATCCAAACTGAAAATCACCAAATGCTTTTGTATATGAATAATAGTTAATAACGGTTGTAGCGTTATTTGGTCCACCTTTTGTCAATACAAAAACAACATCAAAAACACCAATGGCAGATATTACAGAATTTAATGAGCACAGCCATATGTATGGTTTTAAAAGAGGAATCTTAATCTTGAAGATCGTTTGGAACACATTCGCTCCGTCAATCTGCGCTGCTTCGGTAAGTTCCTTCGGAATACCCTGTAATCCTGCGAGATACATCATCATATAATATCCAAGTCCCTGCCAGATCGTGATAAACATCAAACATGGCATTGCTGCATATTTACTATTTAAAAAACCAAGCGGCTGTTTGATCCATCCCCAGTCGGACAACATCGTATTAATAATTCCATGGGTATCAAAAATAAATCCCCACATAATAGAAACAGCAACCATAGAAGTTACAACCGGAATATAAAACAGTGTACGGAACACATTAATTCCCGGTAATTTCTGATTGACCAAAAGTGCCAGTAAAATAGACAATATCTGAATAACCGGTACAATGACTACGAATATGATGGAGTTTTTCATGGAAATAAGAAACTCGCGATCATGAAACGCCTGTATAAAATTTCCAAATCCGACAAATTTCGTCTGTCCCAAAACCGAATAATCAAAAAACATTAAAATCAGACTGCCAATAATCGGAATAATGGTAAACAAAATTAAAATGATCAATGCAGGAGTCATAAACGCGTAAGCTCTCAGGCTCTCCCTCCTCATTCTCCTGCTCATTTTCCTGTTTTTTTGTGCCATGGAATCTCCCTTCTGGAAACAATTCCCCGGACATAGCCGGGGAACCTTTTCCTATTTTATTACTGTTTTAACAGCTTATTTACATCCGCTTCTCCCTGATCCAGTGATTTTTGGATATCATCACCATTTACAATGCATGCCTGATAAACTTTATTAACTGCATCTTCAATGTTTGACTGATTGGCAACACCAAGCGAGAAGTCTTTTGATGTCTGGCTTGCTTCTGCTGACATAGCACTTGCCTGTCCTTCCAAGGTCTCCGTATCAGAGGTAAAATAAGAATCCTGACTTGCCTTTGTCGTAGAAGGGAAAATGGATACCTTCTTACAGAATGCCAGCTGATTTTCGTCATTTGTGATATAATTTGCAAACTTGATAGCTTCCTTCTGATTCTTGCTCTTTGACGGAACGACCAGATTCATCAATGGATTACGGCTCAGACCGGTAGCGCCTGTCAGAGGCTTGGAAACAGCGATTGTCTTGTAAATATCCGGTGCCTCATCTTTGATTCGTGAAAGAGAAGATCCAGAAGAACTTACAATGGCCAGTTTACCGGACTCAAACAGCTTCAGTGCTTCATCCCAGCTTCCCCAGTTGTTCTTCGGAATCACACCCTGATCTGTATACTGCTTGTACTCTTTTAACAGATCTGCAGTTTCCTGTGTATTAAATGCAGCCGCAGTTCCATCAGAATTTAAAATATCTATATTTTCTTCAAACAGGATGTTAAAGAATTCATCCGGCTGGAACAGATAAGCTCCTGTTTTTTCATAGAACTCTTTTGACATCTTTAATGCCTCATCAAAAGTTTTCGGCACTTCCATACCAGCTTTCTTGAACAAATCCTGATTATAGAACATGATATCCGGAGATGCATACCAAGGGAATGCATAAACAGAATCCCCTATCTTTGCTGAATCCCAAAGATCTTTGATATAAATACTCTTCTGATCTTCTGTTGCTTCTTTATTTAAATCTGTCAGGGCACCCTGTCCTGCCAGTGTCAATGTCATCTGTGTATTTAAATTAACAACATCCGGGGCTGTACCGCCGGCAACTGCTGCTACCAGTTTAGACTGTACATCCGCATATGGAATATCCGTCCAGTTGATTTTTACCCCTTTGTTTTCCTCTTCGTATTTATCGATCAAATCGTCAAAAAAGTCTCCAAATGTAGCTTTTAAGTCAATGGTCCAGAAATCCAGAGTTACATTTTCAGAAGATGACTTTTTTGCATCTGCGCTCTGGGTTCCGCTTCCTCCGCCATTTCCACATCCAACCAGCATGGAAACAGCCATTGCTGCACATAAGACTACACTTAATAATTTTTTCTTCATGTTTTTTTCCTCCCTTATATTTTTGATGGTGAAACAATATCCGTCCACAAGTTATAATTCAAACTTCTGATCTCATTCTGCTCAAAATAATGAAATTCTTTCTGTGGTTCTTCGAGTTCTGCAATCTCAGAAATCTCTTCCTTCAAATACGCATTTAAAATTTCCTGTACATCTTTCAGTCTCTGCAAAAGTCCACCAATCCGTACCGTCTGCACTTCAAATCCATAACTTTTGTTTTCAAGATTCCATTGTGTTCGAAAACTTTGATAAAAATCCTGCAGTCTCTGCAATATCACAGGAATTTGTGTATTGGCAATCTCATATAATGCCTTCTTGTCCTCCTGACTGTACGCCAATCGGATTTTCTTTCCAAGATCTGCTTTTTTCTCCAACACAAGACACAAATTTCTGGCAGTTTTCATCAAATAGAAAAATGGGCTTTCCTTCGGTAGTTCTCCCAGAAGTTCTGCTGTTTTTCCAAATTTCTCTGCTGTATCTTCCCGGATAACAGAATCAAATGTTCCGATCAGCGGATCATTGTAAAGCAGATATTTGCTTGCATTATTGTGAGTTAATCCATCCTCTATATATGGATTTACATCATCCAGTCCCAAAAATTCCTGTAACCGATATCCAGTCAATAACCGGAAAGCATTCTCACTCATCCTGCTTCCATAGGCGATCTGTGCATCTGCGAAAAATGTAGGAAGAACACTAAAAGCACTGGCTTCTGCCCCGTCATCTCCCCAGCAGGTAATTGTCACAGAATCAACCCTGTTCTTTTTACACGCAGCAAGTGCTGCCTTTCCCGCCTGTATACTATAGCGGTTGTGCGGGATAAAACCGGTCCACTTCCATGCACCTCCAACAAATGCTGTCCTCTCTGTCAGCTGTTTATGACGACGGATCATCTCATCGTAGTGTGCTTCATCTGTAGAATAATAATCCCAATATCCGATTTCCACTTCCTGCGGTATCTGTATACCCCTGAGTTTTTCTACATCATTTTCATAATACGCACCATGAAAAGCCAGACGGAAAAACATATCGCTCCACATCTGTACCGTAAATCCATATTGTTTACAAATGGAAAGCACCATCTCAAGATGTCTCTGCATAATTTCCTGACGATTCTGGTATCCGTGCTGATCCAGATATTTTCCTAAACCAACCATATGCGCTTCGTCCATGCCGATATTAATCTTTTTAGAAGAAAAATTTTTCGATACGGTACCGATCAGATGTTCAAGTAATGTCTTTGTCCTTGGATCTTCCGCAAGCAGAATGTCATCGGTATCTATGATCTTTTGATATTCTTCATATCTCACAATCTGATTAAGATGTGCAAGTGTCTGAATAAATGGGCGAAGTTCGATACCAAATATTTTTGCATAGGCATCTGCCTCTTTTATTTCCTCACTTGTCAGTGCTCCACGCATATATCCAAAATACGGTTCCTCTTCTACCTGTATGGTATCTTCCATATAAAGACCAACAAAATCGTACCCCAGATAAGCACACATACGAATCAGTGTTTTCATCGTTTCTATACGAAGCACCGCATTTCGTGAAACATCAAACATTACACCAAATTCCCCGAACGCACAATGTTCTGTCACATCCGTCTTTTCCTCTGCTGCGATCACATACAACAATGCTCTGCATAACTGTGGAAATGTATGATAGGCAATCCGACACTTTTCTGATTCAAATGTGATCTGATAGCCATTCTCCTGCTGTTTTTGAATCTCTAATGCCACTCCATAATCAGCATCAAAATATGGCTGTAACTCTATAGCTTCTGTAAGCATTCTCTTTACATTTTCTTCACAATCACACAGATAAACTCTCATATCCTTGTTCCTCCTTTCTGTTTTTCTGTATTATAGCAACTGTTTTTTCCCAGTACAATAAAATCGGCCCTTTCTGAAAGTACAATCCGGGCACCTTCCCATCCACTGAAACTACTTTCAACAACCACGCTCTTTTTCCTGCTGTATGCAATAATAAACGGCCCCCGCCATACCTGCTTCGTTCTGTAATGCAGCCGCACCGATTTCAAGATCCTTTGCAAAATTTGGCATCACATGTTTCATCACATACGATCTGACAGGAGCAATAAAAAGTTCTTCCTGTGCAGAAACTCCACCACCAATCAGTATCTGCTCCGGATTAAATAAATGCACAAATCCGACAAGTGCAAAGGCAATTACCTTAATCCACTCCTGCAGAATTTTCTGCACTGCGGCATTTCCTGCCACTGCCTGTGCAAAAATCCATCTGCCATCAACCGGAGTATCTTCTGATACCCCGGTAATCTCACCTTCCTGTATAGCCCGCCGGACTTTTCGTACAAGTGCTGAAGTCGATCCATAATGCTCAAGACATCCCCGATTCCCGCAGGTACACATTTCTCCTTCATACTGCACTGGAATATGTCCAAGCTCACCTGCAAATCCACTTGCCCCAAGCAAAATTTTTCCGTTCATGAGAATGCCACCGCCTACGCCTGTCCCAATTGTGACAACGACAACATCCTTTTTGCCTTTTGCAGCACCGATCCACGCTTCCCCAAGAGCCGCTGCATTCGCATCATTAAGCACCTCTGTCGGAATATGAAATTCCTGCTCCATCACCTGTCGAATCGGGCTATTGATCCAGTTTTTGATATGTCCTGCTGTTCCTTCGACCACTCCCTTTTTTGTAGAGATTGCTCCAGTCGCTGACACCCCGATTCCCGCATATTCGGAAGCTTTTTCATGATATTTTTCTAAAAAAATATGGCAGCTCTTCACTACCGTCTGCAAAATAGGTGTTTCATATCCGTCGAAATTAACGGCATAAGTTTCTGTTGCATGGATCGTGCCATCCTCATCTACGCTCCCAATCTTTACTGCCGTTCCTCCAATATCAATTCCAATATACTTTTTTTTATTCATCTTTATCCTCCGTGTGTTCCCTGTTTGCGCGAATGGCAGACAGAGTTGCCTTGTATTTTTGTGTTTTAAAGTAAGAATCATTTGCAAAATAATAAGAGTATAAAACATCCATAATTGCTAAAATGGAAAATTGCGGTGAAATTTTTGTTCCTGTATCCAGATTTTTTAGTGCCGCAACCTGAATTACTTCCTGCGATTCCTTTGCAACAGATGATCCGGGAACTGCTGTCATACAGATAACACTTGCGCCTCTGCTTTTGGCGATTCGAATACTTTCCAACACTTCTGCAGTCTCTCCACTTAACGTGATGGCAATCACAAGTGTTTCCTTCCCGGCCAGCGCCGCACCAATCTTCATCATATGCGAATCCGTAACTGCATTAACGTCCATTCCGATACGCATGAAACGCAGCTGGAATTCTTCCGCTGCATAACCGGAATTTCCGATTCCAAAAATCAGTACACGTTTGCTGATGTTAAGCATTCCTGCCACCCGCCGGATCTGTTCCTCGTCAAGAATCCGGAAATTTTCCTGTAACAGTTTCTGGTACGAATTTTGCACGCGACGCGCAAACAATCCGACATCCTTTTCTGTCCCCTCGCTTTTTTGTTCAAATTTTAAGTCTCTTTCATAAGAAAAAATAAATTCCCGATATCCTTTATATCCGCACTTTTGAGAAAATCTTGACAAAGTAGCCTCAGATACATACAGCACATGGGAAATATTTTTAGAAGAAAAGTCCATATCATCTTTATTTCCTATAAAAAAATCTGCTACACTGCGTTCAACCGCTGTCATTTTTTTATAGGATGCTTCTATTGTCTGTTTTGTCTCATTTTGAAATGAGATCATATAATCATTGTTCATCTGTTCTCCACATCATCATCTGTTCGATATATCTTTCCACATATAACGCAATTTCCTGCTGCGTTCTGGCACTTGGATGTCCATCCGTTCCCATGCCATTGACCGGATTCTGCAATGGAAGCTTCAGGAACTCTGCGCCACATTGCTGTGCAGTTTCCTGTACTTTTTCGCATAACGTCTGTTCCATCATGCCATAAAGCAGAAGCATTTTCGTATCAGCAAAAACCTTCTTAAGCTGCTGTATGAAATCCGTATATTTTTCTACAAACGCACGCTCGCGGGAAGGAATCTGCCTCACATAACTTGCATCATTGGTCCCCAGGTTACACACGATCAGATCCGGAACTTCGTTTTGTATATAGGGAAAAATTTCGGGAAGAATGTTTTCCGTATAAGGTGTATCCTGCTCCGGTGGAATCCAGCGGGATAATACCCCATTCCCGCTATACGCCACAATCCTGCTATCTGCATGCAACATCTCTGCTGCCTGATATGCATAGGCTTTGGTCACATCTTCATCCTCTGTCCGAAACGTACTGACCCCATTTATTCCATCTACTCCATATCCAGCGGTAAGTGAATCTCCTACAAATAACAGATGACGGGACAAAATTACATCCCTTGTAATGGGGGCATCTGTAGTAAGGTCTGTAATCCACACATTCCCATATTGTTCTTCTGTCAGTTTCACTAACCGGATTCTTACGGTTTCTGGTGTCTTTTGCTGATAAACTATATATTTTCTCTTTCCCGGAATTGTCCGGATTTTCTGCCGGGGCTGCTTTTCTTTATTTATAAAAACCCCAATAAATGCATCCTCCTGTGGTGTAATGCTCTGTGCTGCCATTTCCACGGTAACGACACTTGCCGCTGTCACAAATGCAATTCCGGATGCAGACCAGCAAAGGCGTAACCCCAACGTTTCTTCTTTTGTAATTCCAAGTCTCCTCACTTGTTCCCGCCACACTGTTTTCTCCATATTATAATTGCCTCTTTTTATATTTTTACATGCAATTATAACGAGTCTTCCTGCAAAATACAATCATTAACTTTGATTTCTGAAAGTAGTTTCCACAACACTTCCCACAACCCCTTACATTTCTGTTTTTACTGCATTTTTTTGATAGTTCTTTCCGTTTTCCTCGAAGATATAGCTTTTTTTATTTTTTAATTTTATAATCATTCTCAAACAAACGAAATCCATATTAAGGAGGACATTTATGAGAATCTACAGAACAAAAAATTATGATGAAATGAGCCGCAAGGCAGCAAATATTATCTCCGCACAGATGATTCTGAAACCGGAATCAGTACTTGGCCTCGCCACAGGTTCCTCACCAATCGGAACTTATAAACAGCTCATTGAATGGTATAAAAAAGGGGATCTGGATTTCTCGCAGATCCACAGCATCAATCTGGATGAATACAAAGGACTTGACGCATCCAATTCAGAAAGCTACGCTTATTTTATGCGTCACAATCTTTTCGATCATGTAAATATTAAACCGGAAAATACCTATATTCCAAATGGAATGGAAGAAGATGTTGATAAAGAATGTACCCGTTACAATTCCATTATTCACCAGATGGGCGGCATTGATTTACAGCTCCTAGGTATCGGTAACAATGGACATATCGGCTTTAATGAACCATCCGATGCATTTGCAAAAGAGACCCACTGTGTAGAACTTACAAAAACAACCATTCAGGCAAATGCCCGTTTCTTTGATTCCATTGATGAAGTTCCTACTCATGCATATACGACCGGGATCAAAAATATCATGGAGGCAAAACATATCCTGTTAATCGCAAATGGAGAAGGAAAAGCGGATGCTCTGTATCAGTCTTTGTTTGGTCCGATTACCCCACAGGTGCCTGCATCCATTCTGCAGCTGCACGATGATGTTTCTATTGTTGCAGATGAAGCTGCATTATCACGCATCATTGAAAAAAATCTGATTTAATATTTATTGCTTTTGTAAAGGAGTTCCTTATGATTATAAAAAACGGACTTGTCTGGGAGGAAAACGGATCTTTCCAGACAAAAGATTTGCATATTGACAACGACACACATCGTATCACGGCGGATTCCGCTGATAAAACAGATGATACTGTCATTGATGCATCCGGTCTGTATGTGATTCCGGGGCTTGTCGATGTACACATTCACGGTGCTATGGGATGTGATTTCAGTGATGGTAACGCGGAGGGACTTTTAAAAATTGCAAAATACCTGCGTTCCTGCGGTGTAACATCTTTTTGTCCAACTTCCATGACCTTACCGGAAGATCAGCTGCTGACAGCTTTTGCATCCATCCGCGAAGTTCCAGATGACAACACCCATGCTTTTATTGCAGGCATCCATATGGAAGGACCATTTCTCTCGCCTGAAAAAAAAGGTGCACAAAAAGCAAGCTATCTTCACGCACCGGATATCGACATGTTCCGGCGTCTCTCCCAGGCGTGCGATAACAAAATCCGTATCATCACGATTGCACCGGAACTTCCAGGTGCGGATGCCTTTATCCGGGAATTTCATTCCCAGCTGACCATCTCCCTCGGTCACTCCACGGCATCTTATGAAGTTGCCCAAAATGCTTTTGCTGCGGGAGCCAGTCATGTCACACATTTATTCAATGCCATGCCACCATTGCATCACCGGAATCCGGGCATTATCGGTGCAGCCACTGACTGTCCGCATGCCATGGCAGAAATGATTTGTGACGGCGTTCATATCCACCCGTCTGTCATCCGGAATGCCTTTCGCATGTTCGGCGAAGATCGCATGATACTGATTAGTGATGCCATGCGTGCCACAGGTATGGAAGATGGGACATATGAGCTTGGCGGACAACCGGTAACGAAAAAAGGGCGTCTCGCCACCTTAAAAGACGGAACCATCGCCGGCTCGGCTACAAACCTTTTTGACTGTATGAAAAATGCAGTAAACTTCGGTATTCCACTGGCCACCGCAGTCAAAGCCGCCACCTATAATCCGGCAAAAAGCATCGGACTGGAGCATACCATCGGAACCCTCACCCCTGGTGCAAGAGCCGATGTCCTTCTTCTGGATTCCGAACTGAACCTGGTTCGTGTCATATAAAACCCTGTTGCTAAAAAATGCCCGGCATGCGTTCATCTGCCGGGCATTTCTCATATGTACTCTCTGTAATTTCCTATCTTGGATCCGGACGATGCTTCATATCACGGATTGGAATATTTGCGACAAGTGCCGGTACGGTTCCGTTGTTAGAATCGGACTCTGTCTCCGTAATTTTCACATCAAGTGCATCCGCATCAATATCCATGTAGCGTGAGATCACTTCGATAATGTCATTTTTCATCATCTCCATCATCTCAGAAGAACAGTTGGCACGGTCAGAAACCAACACCAGCTTCAGGCGGTCCTTTGCGACGTTGCCGGAAGTTTTCTTCTTAAATAAATCCATTATTCCCACAATAAGTACCCCCTCTAATTCTTCTTAAAAATGTCCTTCAGCTTCTCAAGGACTCCCTGCTTCTCATTCAGATTCAGGAACGGAACTTCTTCTCCCATAATACGGTGGCAGATATTGGAATATGCTTTTCCTGCCGGACAGTTAGTTCCAACCAGCGGCTCACCACGGTTAGTGGAAATAACGATCTGCTCGTCATCCGGTACGGCACCGATCAGATTTACAGCCAGGATATCCGTCACATCATCTACGGTCATCATCTCGCCGCGCTTTACCATATCCACACGCAGACGGTTCACGATCAGATCGATTCGTTTCATCTCGTTTGCCTCAAGAAGTCCTACAATACGGTCTGCATCGCGGATTGCAGATACTTCCGGTGTCGTAACAACCAGTGCACGATCCGCACCTGCCACGGCATTTTTAAATCCCTGCTCAATACCGGCCGGGCAGTCCAGTAAAATATAGTCAAACTCTTCCCGAAGCTCATTAATCAATGCCACCATCTGCTCCGGTGTAACGGCATCTTTATCTCTGGTCTGTGCGGATGGAAGCAGACATAATTCCGGATATCTCTTATCTTTGATCAATGCCTGACGGATACGGCATTTTCCTTCCACAACATCTACCAGATTATATACAATACGATTCTCCAAACCCATAACCACATCCAGGTTACGCAGTCCGATATCGGTATCAATCATTACAACTTTCTTGTTTAACTGTGCAAGACCTGTACCAATGTTTGCTGTGGTTGTGGTCTTACCTACACCACCCTTTCCTGATGTGATAACGATTACTTCGCTCATGAAACTTATTCCTCCTACGTCCCTAAATGTTATTTAATATATTTTTGGTGATTGGCTCAATATAGATATTTCCATCTCTTGCAATGGCGATCTGTGCTTCCACTTCCGGCGTCTTTGCTCTGCGAAGGGTGCGGCGTTTTGGTTCCGGCTTGTCCGGACTCTTTGCGATCAGATCCCCAATCTGAATCTGAATCGGCTGCATATCCAGCGCAAAAATAAAACAGTTACGATCCCCCATACAGCCCGCCTGTGCATTACCTTTTAATGCACCAAGAATTACGATGTTTCCCTGGGAAATAATTTTGGCTCCCGGATTGACATCTCCAATGATTGTGACACTTGATTCACTCGAAATCACCTGTCCCGACCGCAACGTGCCGCGGTAAAACTGCTCCGGTCCGTTTCCTGCTGCTGCATTTTCATACTGCTGCTGTACGGCCTCGTAAAATGCCTCGACCTGTTCCTTCATGACAGCTTCCTGTCTTGTCCCATTTTCAACGATACACAGGATTTCAATCGACGTGTTGCTCTCAATTGCTGATATGATCTGCTGTTCTTCTTCTTCTGATAGTTTTCTTCCTTCAAAAGACAATGCCAGTTTTGCATTTTTAAAAAATGTACTGGATGCTTTGAATTTCTCTACGACATCCTTTAATAACTCATCAAACCCAATCTCCGGGTCTAACACAAGATTAATTCCGTATTTATTACTTTTTATCGTAACAGATTGTGACATGGTAACCTCCAATTTCATTATTAAAATGAAATCCATCAATTGTAATTATACCTGTTTGCGGCAAATACGCAAGCATTTTCGCTTTATTTGAGGGATTTAAAAAAACCTGTCCTTCCTGCGATTGTATTTCTTCCGTTTCTTTTCGCAAAAACGTATTTTATCCTTCCGCCTCGTTTTTCTCTGGTGACGGATTACATAAAAATTATCATATGCCCGCCTTCCAAAAAGCCAGAAAACAGCTACTGCCAGAGCAACGGCACCCACAATGAGCATCCATACGGGATCGATCTGTATGACCCGTTCATTTTCCTTTTTCCCGGCATCGGTATTCGTGTAATAATTGTCTTTTACCTTTGCCCCGGTCTTTACAATATCCACGCTTCCGACTTCATGCCCGGCATAAGTGTACGTAAGTCTGGCAACTTTTTTATTTTCTTTTGCGGATTTTGTTTTTTTATAGGATGCATCGGAAAACTGTGCCCCCTTTGGCATAATAATATAAGCATCCGCATCCAGCCTGACATATGGCTCATTATTGTTCATAATCCCGTAATCTTTTCCATTATCCTGTGCCAGATCCGCATCATTTTCTGAAATATTCAGCGCCTGGAAATTTTCAAAACAGTAATCAAATAATTTTCTGGTATCTGTATAGTGATCTGGCGTTGCCGCATCCATCACCACACACACCAG